>JAUSKD010000015.1 GCA_030647195.1 Candidatus Peribacter sp.
CAAGCTTTCGCTTCTTGATTTCCTGCGCAAGGACTACCCGGGCTTGAAGCCCCTGCACCGCCTCGATTTCGAGACCTCCGGCGTCGTCGTCTTTGCACGAACGAAGGGGGTCGCCGAAGCGGTGATCGCATCGAAGTTCGAGGGATGGAAGAAGACGTACATCACGCTCGTCGCCGGGCGCATGCCGCGTCAGGACGGCGTCATCCGTTCCCCGCTCCCGTCCCGCGGGAAGGGAGTGGTACCTGCGGAAACCGTCTATCGCGTGCTCCAAGTATTCGCCAATTCCTGTCTGGTCGAGGCGGATATCGAGACGGGGCGGCACCATCAGATCCGCCGTCACTTTGCCAGTATCGGCCATCCGCTTCTACTTGATGAAGAGTACGGTAACAAGGGGATCAACCGGGTCTTCACGCGGGAATTCAGACTCCGCCGGTTCTTCCTGCACGCCGCCAAAGTATCGTTTCCGCATCCGGTGACCGGGGAACCTCTGACCATCGAGGCGCCGCTGCCGAGGGTGTTTGAAGGGGTGTTGAAGCAGTTGCGGCAATAAGGACTTAGGACAGAGGACTTGGGACTTAGGGTAGTAATAAGAGGGATACCGACTCGGTGTTCCTCTGTCCCATGTCCCAAGTCCTTCTTTCGTCCCGTTCTCTGCTACACTTCCTCTATGAGAGTCCTTTCTGGAATTCAACCCTCCGGCTCCCTCCACCTCGGCAATTACTTCGGTTCCATCAGGCCGAATCTTGAGTGGCTGAAGAAATCCGACGAGAGCTTCTTCTTCATTGCGGATCTGCACGCACTCACGACCATGCAGGATGCTGCCAAACTGAAGCAGGCGCGCGAGGATATCGTGCTCGACTACCTCGCCTGCGGATTCGACCCGGACAAGGCGGTGATTTTCGAACAGTCTCAGATCCCGGAACACACCGAGCTTCTCTGGATCCTCTCTACCGTGACACCGATGGGGCTTCTGGAGCGGGCTGTGAGCTACAAGGACAAGGTTCAGCAGGGGATCGCCGCTTCTGCAGGGCTCTTCACCTACCCCGTGCTCATGGCGGCAGACATCCTCCTCTACCAGACGAACATCGTTCCGGTCGGGCGCGATCAGAAGCAGCACGTCGAGATCGCCCGCGATATTGCGACCAAATTTAATCGCACGTTCGATGAGGTCTTCACCTTGCCAGAGCCTTTCATCCGTGCGGAGGTTTCGGTAGTTCCGGGCACGGACGGTCGCAAGATGAGCAAGAGTTATGGCAATACGATTCCGCTCTTTGCCGAGGAGAGCGTCATCAAGAAGGCGATCATGGGCATTCAGACTGATTCCAAGGGAATGAACGATCCCAAGGATCCCGATACGTGCCCTATCTTCCAGATTCACCGGCTCTTCCTCGATAAGAAAGAATCGGAAGAAATGGCCGGGGAGTACCGGAATGGCTTGAGTTATGCCGACGCCAAGAAGCGCCTGTTCGAGCAGGTGATGGAAGTGCTGAAGCCGCTGCGTGTTCGCCGGTCTGCCCTCAAACCCAAGGAGGTTTCCCAGGTGTTGCAGCAGGGGAATGCGCGTGCCCGAGATCTTGCGGAGGAAACCATGCAAAAGGTGCGAAAGGCCGTTGGATTGCGGTAAAAGAGCTTTTTTGCTATAATGGTGAGATTCCTCCCTCTCACCCATGAAGCGCAGCAGACTCTCCGTGTATCTGTCGACCGGCGTCCTCACCGTCGCCATTGCCGTCCCTATGGCAACGGCGTTCCTGAAGGACAACGGGCACTACAGCGAGACATTGCAAGATCAGGCCTTTGGTAATCAGACGGAGCTGAAGGCGACCCGACGTGCCCTTACGCGGCTCAATGCGCGTTGCGGCAGAGAGGGGGTCAAGCCGGATGCCGTGTGCGAGGCCTATGCGATCGTGCAGAAGGAGTGTCTGAAGCGGCAGAGTCAGTATTTTGAGAACACAGGATGTCCCACGATCAATGACATGGCGCGTATCGCAACGGTGCAGCGTGCCATCGAGATGAAGCAGCCTGTCCCCGCAATCGAGGATGGATCTTCCTCCTCGGCCCCGTCCCATGCAGCGGCTGCAAGCGGGCTGACCATTCAGGATCTGGCTCCCGATCAGCGGCTGGCGATGCGCCGGGCCGTGCGGGTGCAGTACTGTTCCAAGAAGCTGCCGCAGGCGTTGTACCTGCTCTGCACGTCGCTCGTGGGTGCACAATTGCAAGATGCCGCTCCCACAGGCCTTGGCAATGACCTGCAACAGATCCGGACCACTCGTCGCACGTCGCAGCCCTCTACGCTCAAGGATCGCATCGAGATGACGAAGCCTGTGGAAAGGTAATGAAGGTAAGGTAGGTACGGGAGGTCAGGAAAGTAGGGAAGGTAAGGAATGTTTGATGAGTTTTGGTTATCATGCACACATGTATCGCACACTCGTGCTTGCGTCGGCCAGTCCGCAGCGGCGGCAGCTCCTCGAGGGGCTCGGTCTGCCGTTTGAAGTCTGTGTGACGGGCGTGGAGGACGAGAGCGATGTGACACATCGTGATCCCGCGGAGCGGGCGCAGTATTTTGCACGCCTGAAAGCGGAGCATGCGCACACCGTTCATCCCGATGCATGGATCATCGGCTGCGACACGCTGGTCCAAGCCCCCGACGGGACGCTCCTCGAAAAGGCGAAGAATGCGGAGGAGGCGCGTGCGATGATCCGGTTGCAGAGCGGCGGAACATCCCTTGTCTACTCCGGACTCTGCGTCATGAATCCGCAGGGCGAAGCCCACGAGGGCATGTCAAAATCTTCGGTGACGTTCAAGAGCCTCTCGACGAAGGAGGTGGACTGGTGGATCGGTACTCGGCTCTGGGAAGGGCGTTCCGGCTCGTTTCAGATCGACGGCCCGGGACAGCTGATGATCGAGCGCCTCGAGGGGGACTGGTCTTCGGTTGTGGGGCTGCCGGTGTTTGTACTTGGCCAACTCCTGAAGAAAGCGGGGTGGGATATTTTTGAGAAAGAGATAAAGTAATGCGTTCCTCGTTGAGGCTCGTATCAGCCTGTTTCTTTTTGTCAGGGGACTTAGGGAACCTTGTTCGGTTCCCTCAGCCCCCCGACACCCCCCTCACCCTCCTAACCCAAACTGGGAGGCAAACCTGCGGGTTTTCCTCCCCTCCGGTCCCTCCTTTCCATTTGGTTTTGTCTTTGTTTTGTTATTTAAATACGAACCTGCACAGTTCCTCGAAGATCGGCTGGGTGGAAGCGACACAGCGCACGCCGCCACGGGGATTTTTGGGGTCCATCAGCTCGGTGCGGGAGCGGCCTCCTGCCTCTTCGATGAGCAGGCAGGCCGGGGCGACATCCCACAGGTGCACGCCCTCGAAGAAGACGCCGTCGTTCCTGCCCTTCAGGATTTCCGCCATCTCCACCGCGGCGCAGCCGTAGTTCTGCAGCGAGGCGCAGCGGGGATGCGTGATCGTCATCACCTTGTCCGTACCGCGTGATTTGCCTCCCATGTTCGTGCAGAGGATCGCATCGTCGAGGTCGCGCGTTTGGCGAAGGCCGTTCACCGCTTTGCCGTTCCAGAATGCGCCCCCGCCGCGCGTCCCCCAGAAGCTGTCATTTTTTGCAGGTGCTTCCATGACGCCGATGATGTTCTGCCCGTTTTCCTGCAGTGCGATGATGCAGGCGAACTCATCTTTTCCGTGCACGTAGGGCTTGGTGCCGTCGAGCGGATCGATGATCCAGAGAAACGGGGAGGAAGGATCGCCCAGCCCCTCCGCACCGGCTTCCTCCGCCAGGATGCGGTGATCCGGATAGGTCTCGCGGATCATCGCAATGATGGCTGCTTGAGCTGTGCGGTCCACATCCGTGACGTAATCGGTGATCTCTTTTGCCTCCACCACAAGACGTCCCAGGGATTCCCGCTTATTCATGGCGATCTTCGCACCGGCCTGAGCGGCTCTGCGTGCAATCGCGAGTGCCTGTGCGAGATCCGTTGCATTCATGCGGTGAACAGAAAGCCAGTATACTACTGCTGGTCATTCGTGAGGTCTTTGCCCTCGCCCGCGGTCGTGAAGTCATCACCCAGATTGTTGTCATCCTGTTCCGGAAGCGGCTCCGGGGGAGGGGGAGTGGGTTTGCCATTGTTGTCATCGTCATCGTTGAGCATGGAGATTAGTGGGAAGGGGAGGAGGATGAGGAAGCAGATTGAAGGGCCTTTGCTTCAGTGAGGAGTGCAGGGCACGGAGCGATGGTCGTGAACGCCAGGGCAAAGTTCTTGCTGGATTGCTCCAGTGTCTCCGCGTCCTGTGCAGCGACGAGCAGAGGTTCGGCTGTTTCGTAGCACTGCAAGGCAGAGAGGATCTTTTCCTGCACGGCTGGCGGGAGTGTTCCCTCCTGCGTCAGGGAGTGGAGCGAGAGCAGCAGGTCATCCAGTTGCGTGAGCGCGGCGTCGGCACGGAAACGTGCGGAGGCAAGCCAGTAGGGTTGGCGATACTGTGTGAGCAGATTGGCACGAACATTTTGGAAGGCATCCAGCGACGTGAAGACCCTGGCATCTATGGCATCGACGACCGGCTGGAGGGAACTGAGCAGCGCATCCATCTTCCCGAGCATCGCCTTTTTGGATGCTGCGGGAATTCCGGGCCACTGGTTGACGATTGATCGTTCATTCGTGAGGGAATCCCGCTCCAGCATGAGCTGGCCGCGATAGCATTGCAGCGTCACCGGCAACAGGGTGTCACGGTTTGCGCCGCGCACGTCATCGTGGCACCGGTCGATGTGTGCCGTCAGCTTGCCGTGTGCCTTCTGCCACTTCGTGACCCAGCTTTTCTGCACGAGTGCAAAGTCCGCCCACTGCGCGCCGAACATACCCACACGCTCCTGGCGCTGAGCCCAGATATCCACGCTGTTCCCACTTCCTGTCGCCGCAGAGCTCAATGAAGAAGCTGTCTCGGCATACGCCATTGGTGTCAGGAGGCAGAAGGCGAGAAGAGAGAGGATGACCGTGCGCATGGGGGAGATCATAGCACGTGTGGATCAGGAATCAGGATGGGGCGAGAGCGCGCGTTCTTTTTCCACAAACTGCAGGACCGTTTCCACGAATGTTGCGTGGCTCCATGCGAGCGGGGCGACCGAGAGTGGCTCCCCCGTGATGGGGTGCACCTGTTCCGGCAGGATGCCCGTGCGGGATGCCCGGTCCGCAGCCCACTCAAGGGATTGCCTGGCCGGCTTGAGGTCGTCTACGTTCTTCGCCTGTGCAATGCACCACTGCGCCTCCCAGAGGGTGGTGATGATCCAGGGATTGCCAGGGATCTCCTGCGTGAGGGGCACTTTGGCGTGGTAGACGTCGTGCGTGAATCGCGCGAGGCCACCGATCGGTGTGCGGACGGTCAGCGCCTGCTTCATCTGCTCCATGGTCGAGACGACGCGCGGATCGCCTGCCGGGAGCACGTTGAGCTTCCAGATTGCCGCGATGCTGGCGTCGATCGTGAGATCCCGTTCGACCGTGCGTCCATCCTTGCGCCGGATCATCTTCATGAAGCGCTTTTCCTTCTCATCGTAGAGGTGGAAGTGCAGTGCCTGCCGCGTTTCATCCGCGGCGGTGTGAAACCGTTCGGAGTGCGTGTGGTGGCCAAGAATCTGACAGATCTGCGCCGCAGCATGCAGGCCGGCGGCCACGGTGGCGACCGTGTAGGTGAAGATGCCGCGGTGCTCCTCCCACGGGTCGTAGCTGGGGAAGGGCAGCCCCGTCGCATCCTCGCGGAACTCCGTGAGGAACTGGCCGGCTTTCTTCACGAATTTCTCGTACATCTCCTGTAGAAATTCGAAATCCTGCACGCGCTCAAAGTGTTTCCACAGCGCATAGATCACCAGTGCGGTCTCGTCTTCCTGAATGGGCATCTGCGCCTCGCCATCGCGGTACCACGGGTGCCACGATGATCCCAGCGAGCCGTCGGGATTGTACTTGTGCAGCAGGTAGCCGTCTGGCGTCTGCACACGCGCGCAGAATTCGAAGAAGCGTCGCGTCACCTCGTGCAGATGTGCCTGATCCAGTGCGAGCGAAATGAAGGCGCCGTCCCGCGGCCACACGTACGTGTAGGTGTCGCGGTTGAACGCCATGATGTCCGCGTCGGCCGCCGCCACGATTCCGCCGGCGTTGTCCGCGTGCAGGCGGATCAGGAGCAGACTCCTGCGATACAGATCCACGATGCGCTCGCTCAGGCTCCCGAAGGACTGCTGTGCCATGTGCACGAGACTTTTCCAGTAGTTGTGGCAATTTGATTGCAGCCGCTGCTGCCCCTCCGTTGTGACGATCTGATGCAGGTTGACCACCTCCTCGAGGTTCCTGCCCATGCAGAGCCAGAGCGTGACGGTCGTTTCCCTGTTCGGGGGCAGGACGGCATGGATGCCCACGGTCGAATCGACCGAACCCTGATCGATGGTCGTGTTCGAGAGTGCGCCGTCTTCCGCGTCCCGCCAGGTGCCCTCGAATCCCTGATAGTTCGCTTTGCCGATGGAGTAGCTGCCGATGCCTGAGGTCCCCAGACGTTCCTTGCTGCGCAGCACGGACTGATATTCGCCTGCTCCCACATGTCCGGTGATGCCCGCATCCGGATCGCTCGTCTCGCCGCCGATCAGAAAGTAGCGCGTCTGGCGGTAGTGGATGACGGTGTTCGTGAACGGCTCGTAGAAGGCGGTATCCTTCTGCTTGTCGCCGTAGATGAACAGGTTGTGGTGGAAGTAGACGCGGATGTTCTTTTGGCTTCCGTCCAGGCTCCGGATGCGGAAGTTCCGGATGAGGATGTTGTAGAACGGATGCACGAAATCCTCGGCAATGAGCTCGATGCCCAGATGTTCGTTCTTCAGCTTCGACTCACCCACGAGGGAATCCATGCGGTACCGTGGTTCGACCGACCACGAGGGGTCCGAAAACCACGCGAATCCTTTGCCCTCCACGAAGATGCCCGTGCGGTGCACGTTGCCGTAGCCCGTGTGATCCTCCATGCCGACATGGGGGAAGTACAGGTCGCGCATCTGCAGCCGTTCATCGAATGCGGCGAGAATGGAGCCGTTGCCGATGACGAGGGAGCGGGGCATTTCTTGGAGAGGGGAGTGAAGAGGGAATGAGTGAAGGGAAGAAGCTGATAGCTGTTAGCTTTTAGCTTTTGGGTGGCGTTTGCTGTGTGTTGTGCGCTGTTTGTGTTTGGGTTCCACGCGTGATTTCAGGTCACACAGTGCGTGGCTGTAGCGGCGATAGGCTTCATACGGGGAGTCGTAGGGACTGAAGTACTTGTGCACGTCGCCGTCGTTCCAGTACTTGGTGCACATGTAGTAGAAGTGATCGGATGTCTGCAATTTGCGCCACGTGCGGATGAGATCGGCGTTGCCGGTCGCTTTGACCAGCGGCCCCAGATCATGAATGGCCCTGAGTGCGGACATCTGGATCTGATTACCCTGCCACGCCGAGAGATCGCGCTCGGTATCCGCCCACGAGATGACAGTATGTGCGTCGTACACGGGGGCCTCTGTGTGTTCCCACGCATCAATCACCTGGGATGGCGTCGCGCACGTGATGCCGCGTTCCTGCCAGATACGGGGCAGTGTCCGGAGGAATTCGAAGATGCCCGTGTCCTCCCACTGGTGCTCGCCGAATGTTTCGTAATCCATGAACAGGTTCACGCTGTGTCCGCCGCCCCCGAGCAGCCAGTCGGTGAACGTTTCCGCCCGGAGCGGGAAGCCCACCCAGCTTTTGTCCGAGAAGCGGAAGGCCACGTCATCGGAGAGGCGATAGTTCTTGAGGAGCACGGCGATGTCGTCTGAGCGCTTGGAAAATGGTCGGTGACGGGCGATGAGCATTTCCTTTGCATGTGGCAATCTGAACTGCGGAGGTGTGTACGGCAGATTCGCGCTTCTGCCCTGCAGCAGATGATCGGTCCCTTCGGCCAGAATTCCTTTGAATCCCATCAGCCGCACTGTCTGGGCCAGCTCGTTCGAGTAGATCAGCTCCGTGTTCCGGAAGACCGTCGGGGTCATGCCGAACAGATCCTCGATCTTGCGGATGTGCAGCGTGGTCTGCTCGCAGAATTCTTGCGTATCCTGAATGGACGAGAGCGAGTGGTAGTACGTCTCGGCGAGGAATTCCACCCGGCCCGTCTGAGCCAGGCGCTGGAAGCTCTCCAGCACGTCCTTTCCGTATTCCTCGCACTGATCCAGAAAGACACCCGAGAGCGAGTAGGCGACGGAAAAATCCGGGTATTGTTCCAGAAGAGACAGCATCAGTCTGTTTGCAGGCAGGTAGCACTTCTCGGCGACCTTGCGGAAGACCGCATGGTTCTTGTCGTGGTCAAAGTAGTTCATCGTTTTTCCCTTGCCGATTTCCGTGATGCGCAGATCGCGCAGCCTGTACGGCTGGTGAACCTGGAAGTAGAGGCAGATGCGGGGGGGCATTTTGTTGAGGGTTAGGGGATAGGGGGTAGGGCGTAGGGGGGTTAGGAACGAAGAAGATTGTTGTAAATCGAAACGACTTTTCCGGCCTGGTTCTCCCACGTGAGGCGCTGAAGCACGCGAGGAGCCTCGGCTGTCAGTTGAGAAGCAAGTGGTGTCTCGCGGAGAATCGTGAGCACGCAGTCCGCCATCTTTTCGGTATCCCAGAAGTCCACTTTGAAGGCGTGTCCGATCACTTCGCTCGCTCCGGATTGCTTGCTCAGGATGACCGGTGCGCCCTGTGCGATTGCCTCCAGCGCCACGAGTCCGAACGGTTCCGAGAGCGAGGGCATCACGAAACAACTTGCCTGCGCGTAGAGTTTGCGCGCCTCGTCACTCGTCACCTTCCCGGCGAAGACGGTGCAATCCTGCAGGCCGAGTCTGGCTGCCTGGTTCACGAGGGAGGGGAGCATGTGGCCGTCCCCCGCGACAACGAACTGCACGTTCGGATCGTGCTTGTGCACCATCGATGCCATTTCCAGAAAGTGCAGAGGACCTTTTTGGATGGCGAGACGGCCGAGGAAGAGCACCATCGGATGCTTCTTTCTTGCGAGCGTTGTTTCCGGTTGTCGCATCGGTTCCCCCTGCTGAGGCTCGCCGCTGCCGTTGTGCACGACAGAGATCTTGTCTGCAGAAATGCCGTAGTGCTGCACCAGGATGTTCTTCGTGTAGTTGCTCACGGCGATGATGTGGTCCGCCTGTTCGAAGCCCCATCGCTCGCGTCCGTAAATCCACTCGTTGGGGTGGAAGTGTGTGCGGTCCAGCTCCGTGGCGTGGATGTGCGCAACAAGCGGCTTGTCATGGTGTCGTGCAGAACGCAGCCCCGCCTCGTAGGTCATCCAGTCATGCGCGTGGACGATGTCAGGCTGAAGGTGTTTCGTCACCTCAACGCTCGTTTCGGTGAAGACGTGCACGGCATGGCCGAGGTCTGCGCCGTAGATTTGCGCCGTTTCGTGCGGGACAGACTGGATGCGTTGGGCGTAGAGATCTGCGGAGTCGTAGGGCAGCAGCAGACTGGCAACACGGATCTTCTGAATGTGGTGCTCCTGCGGACAGAGAATGTCGATCTCATCGGGCGATCCGTCAGCGGCGAATGGCAGCACCAGTGTGATCTTTACATTCTGGTTGATGAGTCCCCGCACGAGTCCCTGACAGGCCACGCCGAGTCCCCCCAGGTGACGCGGGGGGTACTCCCAGCCGAACATGAGTGTATGGAGCGACATGGATGTTTGTTTCTTCGCGCACGTACGCGAATATTCTCATGATTATACCACAATTGCCCCTGAGCCTGAAGGCTATGAGCGTTGCGTGGACTTAAAATGATGGTGTGGATTTCTAGGCTTTGGAAAGCTCTAAAACGTGGCCCTTGATGACCTTCAGAACGCTATCTAAATCCTCGTTGACAAGGATATGGTCGAACAGGTGAGCAGCGCGCGTGAAGTAGTCCAAATCCGCCTGTGCGTTCAAGAGCCGTTCCTCGATCTGGGCATCCGTCTCACGACCGCGTGCGCGCATTCTATGCAGAAGATGGCTGAGCATGGCGCGCTTGCTCGCCCCCGGGGGCAGCAGCCCGAATGAGAGGATGGAGCGTCGTCCGAAGTGCCCCGCGAGTCCCTGTAGAAGCTGCATTTCCGTCACCACGACCGGGAGCTTGCCCTGTTCCCAGATCGCCTCGATATCGTTCTTGCGATAGCCGTAGGAGCGTTGTTCCGATTCGGAGGGCAGATGGGTCCAGGCGACGAGCGCTCCGCTCTTCTCCAATCGCTCGAATTCCCTGGTGGAGACGTAGTCGTACTCCTGATCGTCGCCTTCTTTCGGAGTACGGCTTGTGACGATGGGTACCTTGGTCGTGAAGTCGCTGAGCATCTTCGTTAAGAGCAGCGAGACCGTGGTCTTGCCCACGCCCGACGGACCCGTGAGTGCGAGGATGTAGCCGGGAAATTCTTTCGTTTCGGATGCGGTTTCTGCCATGCGCTCCGTGAGTTCGTAGACGACTTCGTAGAGACGAAGCCCCTCCGCATTCACACGGCTCAGATGCATCCGGGGGATCACCACCTGCCCGATCTTCGGTTCGGCGGAGCCTGACAGCGCGCCGAGCACGCGGTGGCCATCGGTGAGTTCGATCAGGCCGATCTGGCGCGGGCGATCCGGAAACCCCTTGGGAGGATGGGTGACGGTTGTGAACGAGAGCAGCGTGCCCGGCAACAGGCGCGCTTTTTGACGCGTCAGGGAGCGTGCGGCGACGGCGGGGGAGTCAGGCGTGCGCATGAGGAGAGTGCTGAAGAATGTGTACGCAGCAGGTGGCGCCGACGCCGCCGAAATTGTGGGCGAGGCCGTAGCGTTTTCCAGAGGCCTGCAGTTGCTTACTGACATCGATGATTTGTTTGATGCCCGTCGCCGCGACCGGATGTCCGCAGGCCTTCAATCCTCCGCTGGCGTTCACCGTCATGGGTGTGTTCTGCTCGTACCACCGGATTCCTTCACCGCTCTCCGCGAATCCCATGTCTTCCAGCGCGATGAGAGCGGCGACGGAGAAGCAGTCGTGCAGTTCCACGTGTGCGATGTCGCTCGTCGCACAATCCGCCTCGTCCAGTGCACGTTGCATGGAATCTTTGGTCGCGGAGAACGAGGTGAGGACCGGCCGATCGGCGATGCTTAAGGCATCGGTGCTCGTTTGGGAGGCGGCAATGCGCATAGGGGAGTGGTGTTTGGTGGAGAGGATGCAGGCGGCAGCTCCGTCACTGATAGGAGAGCAGTCCAGAAGCCGCAGGGGATCCGCCACGAGCGCACTCGCGCCGATCTGCTCCGGGGTCATCTCCTGCCTGAACTGCGCGAAAGGATTCTTGAGGGCGTTTAAGTGATGTCGGGCACTCACGAGATTGAGTTGGCTGCGCGAAAGTCCGAATTCATGCATATAGCGGCGCGCTACAAGCCCAAAAAGTCCGGGGAACGTCAGGCCGCAGGGGGCGTCTTTTTCGCTGTCTGCTGCGCCCATGAGTGCGGTGGTGATCTCATCGCCCGAAGCGTCGGTCATCTTCTCGGCACCGACGACCAAAACGGTCTCGGCGCGTCCGCTCTCGAGCAAGGCACAGGCGGTGTGCACCGCGATCGATCCCGAGGCGCAAGCCGCCTCCACACGCAGGGCGGGAGGATGATGCGGGAGCAGGGAGGAGGCGACGGCACCCAGATGTGCCTGTCCGTTCACGGATTCGGCCAGCATGTTGGCCACGATGATGAAGTCGATATCCAGCGCCGAGCAGGGGGCAGACAGAATTGCACTGTCCACTGCCTCTTCGATGAGGGTGAAGAGACTCTTGCCCCACCACTCCCCGAATTTGGTCTGGCCGATTCCAATAAGCGAGATGTCCTTTTGCATGGAATGTCTGGAGGATTCTACACGGTCTTCCGCCATCACGAAACCGGTGTTTTCTCGGAATTTCTGCGGTATTCCCCGTAGGAAATGTAGTGAAGTTGTCGCTCGTCTACGGGCAGAACGGGGGCATCCCGGAGCATGGTCAGCAGGAAGGCATCGGCCCCCGCACCCGAGCCGTACGAGACGAGCAGAATTTTCTGGTGCTTTTTGGCTTGCTGCAGCACGTGTACGAGTCCGAGCAGGGAGCAGGCGCTGTAGGTATTGCCGATCACGGGCACGATGAACCCGGCCTGCATCTGCTCTTTGCTGATCTTGAATTCCTTTGCGATCTTTCCCGGAAACTTGGCATTGGGCATGTGCAGGACGACATGATCGATGTCGCTCAATTTCGTCTTCGTCACGTCGAGGATGCCGGTGAGTGCCTGACGGACGTGCAGGAAGTATCCCGGTTCCCCCGTGAAACGTCCCGCGTGGGCGGGATAGGGCGCCTCTGCGGTGCGCCAGAAATCAGGTGTGTCTGTCGTGAACGAGATCGTGTGTTCGATGCGACAGAAGGCATGCTCGGAACTCTCGGATCCCACAATGATTGCCGCCGCCCCAGCAGCAGCCGTGTATTCCAGTGCGTCCCCGGGCTTCGCCTGAGCCTTATCGGTGCCGATGGCCATTCCATAGGTGATCTGTCCGCTCCGGACGAACGCATCCACGATTTGCAGCCCGGCGGTCCCCGCCTTGCAGGCGAACTCCAGATCCGCGCAGAACGAGAAGGGGTGCAGGTCGAGGGCGGCTGCCAGCATGCCGCTCGTGGGTTTGACCGCGTAGGGGTGACTTTCAGAACCGGCGAAGATGGCCGAGATCTCGGAAGAGCGGATGCCTGCGGTTGCGATGGCCTGTGTTCCGGCCTCGAACGCGAGTGTGAAGCTGTCTTCGTCGGCACCCGCGACTGCTTTTTCTGTTACGCCCAGCCCATTGATGATTTCCTTCGGGTCACGTCCCCAGTGTTTCGCGATCTCCTCGACCGTGATGCGGTTATTTGGGATGTACATGCCGAAGCCGACGATGGCGGAATGGGGAGAGGGCATTGGATGGGTTGAGTATACCTTTGTTGGTTCATGTGTTGGGAAGGGATAAGGGGAAAGTATTATGGGGTAAGGGTTATGCTGACAGACCCTTTACCCTCCCATACCCCTTCATACTTATCCCTTTCCCCATATTTACCGGGCGAGTTTTTTGTGCGAAGAAGCCAGCGTCTGTGTTGCCTGCGCCGCAAGCAGGCTCAATTCACCTGCAAGGACGGCCGCGCCGATTGTTTCCGCGAGTTGCTGTGGAACCCGGAGGCTCGTTTTTGCCCTCAGCATAAGCGAAAGGCACTGATTTTGGGCAGGCAGGGCCGTTCCGCCGCCCCGTACACCGACGAGGATGGCGGGCAGGCGCGTTTGCATGACAATGCCGTCCTTCGCAGACGAAACATTGGTATCCGCCAGCGATCCTTCCACCACGTGAGCGGCGTCCTGACCCGTTGCCAGATAGAGGGCTGCGATCACATTGGCGGCATGTAAATTACTGCCGATGGCTCCCGCGATTTCCGATCCCACGCGGAGTTTGGCATCGGCCACGGCGAGCAGGTGTTCGGGGGTTGTCTTCAGTATTTCTTTGATAACGGAGGAGGGGATCACAGCACTCGCGGTCACCTCGAACCCGCGGCCGCGGTCGTGCGTGCGCTTACTCGGCTTCTTGTCGCTGTCGACGTTCGCTGCGATGGTGATGAGATCGGCATCAAGCTCTTGAGCAAGGAAATCCCCGATGGCCTGCGCGGCAATCGTCGTCATGTTCATGCCCATGGCCTCCGATGTGTCACAGAAAATCGTGAGGAACGTGTAGCCATCAGATTCATCCACGTCGTAGCGGAGAATTTTGAGATGTCCGCTCGTCTCCTCGCCGATTTTCTTCCACTCAGCCTCCGTTGCCTTGATCGTGGTGGTGTACGATTGTCCTTTCCCTGTTTTCGGCTTCAGAACGATCGATCGGGACATGCCATGGTAGACGGATTCAACCGCAACACCCCCGATTGTCGAAAGAACTTTGCATCCGCGACTGACGCTTGCGACCAGAGCAGCTTCGGTCGTGGCGAGCGGAAGAAATACATCTGCTTTTTCGCCGGAGCTGAAGGTGATCGCGAGCGGCCCGGCAATTCCAACCGGAAGCGGCACGGAGCCGATCATTTGCTCGCAGTTCTTCTCGTCGGCCTGACCGATGTGTTTGTCGTCCGTGTGTAAGATCGAAAGATCCACGCCCAATTCCGCTTCAACGCGCGCTCTTCGCTCATCGCAGCGCTGTTCCGCATTGAGGCCGGAAGGGAGATTTCGGAGATCCATCGGATTCATTGTACCGTAGCCGGGGTTCATGAACCCCGGCTGCCGATTTATTCAACCAAACATGCCCCCGGGCCCACTTTCGTTTCGAAGATTGTGCATCCCTTCTGTGCGTGGGCGAAGGAGAGAACGGCTGATCTGCCCTCTTCTGGACACACAAGGTGGACTGTTGGTCCCGCATCCATGGTGAAGAGCACGGGCAGATGCGCCTTTGTGCGCAATGCTTTGATGGCATCGACGATCCGATGCGTTTCTGCGTTGAGGTAGTGCAGAGGAGGAGTGGAGGTCTCCATCACATGATGCATATCGAGGCAGTCCTCCTCCGTCACGCGCTGAAGGGCTTCGAAATCTTTTTTTCGGATCGCCTCGATGCACTCCCGCTGGCGACGTGAGCGGATGGATTTCACGCGTTCGGCATAGAAAGGGCTGGTGGAAGCCAATGCATGGCCCTCCGTGGAACCCACCTTCTTTTCGTCCATTGCGGGGATCACAACGATGTCATGGAGGAGCCAGTGATGTTCGTCGGCGATCTGCTCGCTCCAGGAGCCCCCGATTTCCATACCGCCTCCTTCCTCGAGTGTCGAAAAGCCGCCGAAGATGCTGCGTGCGGCGGAGCCCGATCCGAGGCGCGCAAGGATACTCACCTGTTTGTCTGTGAGCTCCTTTTTCTCACGGATGAATCCGGCGATCGCTTTTGCGAGGCAGCTGAAGACGGCAGCAGAGGAGGCAAGACCCACTGCAGGTGGAATGTGGGAACGCACGGTGATCAGGAGGTTCTCGGACAGTGCATTTGCCGCTCCCAGCGTGTCCAGATACCGCTGCATCAGTGCGAGGACTTTCCGAAAGCGCTCGATGTCTTTTTCTTTCAGTGTTTTCTCAGATCCGTCTGCGAGAAAGGAACGAACCGCAAACGCATCCGCTTCTTCCACGGTGATTTCGACCGTCGGCCGGTCCAGTGTCATCGAGAGCGAGGGGGCCATGGGCAGCCGCAGATCCTCGGAGCGATTACCCCAGTACTTGATGAAGGCGATATTGGGCGTGGAACGGGCGGTCGAAGGCATGGGAAGAGGGTACACGTTATTGACGAAATCACCAATTAGTCTATTCTATCTTTCTTTATGGAACTCCAGGAAATCAACTGTGTGCTCCTCGATAAAGACGGCGTTCTGATGAACGGAAACACTGTTCTTCCCGGTGCACAGGAATTTGTCGAGCAGGCGCGAAAGAACAGCATGCCGACCACCATTCTCTCCAATACATCGCGGCTCACCGGGCAGGCTCTCGCGCGCGTCATCCGTGAAAAAATCGGCGTCAGTGACCTCAAAGATGAAGAAGTGGTCACTGCGGTGGATGTCACCATGCAGTACCTGAGAGAGCACCCGTCCCGCGAACGTCCGGAAGATGTGCTCCTGCATGTTGTCGGGGAGGACGGATTCATCGAGGCAATGCAGGATGCGGGGTTCGCCGTCGCAAATGATCAGTGGAAGAACGGGAACTGGGCAGTACTGCCCACCGATGTCGTCAACGGTTTGGATACCCACAGTACGTACGAAAAACTCGCACCTGCATGGAATGCGGTGCGGCTCGGTGCGCGGCTTATCTCAGTCAACAGCGACCGCTCCTACCGTTCTGCATCGGGGGCGGAATTGCCGGCAGCCGGTGCACAGTTGGCCTATTTGGCGACGGCGAAGGAGAACGGCCGGCCGGATATCGTCCTCGGCAAGCCGAATGTCGAAATTGCAGAGGTTGCCCTGGGGCGTATGCATCTTTCGAAAACAACCGCGCGCATCGCGGTAATCGGCGACAATCTCCGTGAAGACATGGGCCTCGCCACTCAGCTGAATGATGCGGGATGGAAGGCGGAAGGCTGGATGATGCTCACTGGCGTGACCGCGAAGGACCAGTGCAATCATGCCGCCATCAGTCGCGTCTTTATGGATTTGCGGGAGACCATGAAGGCGCTCTTCTCACAGAGATGACGCAGAGAGCGGCAGCATACTTTGTGCACTCTTCCGAATCACCGGCCGGATGAGATCCGGATTTTTATGAAGTGCCAGCACGGTGCCTCCGCCTCCTGACTTTCCCCCTGCCCCGAGCACCTTGGCGGCTCCGCCCAGACGCTCAATCTCTTTGATGAGGACCTGCACGGGCTTGGGAACGACGCCCAGAGCCACCTGCGACTTGTGATGATCGCGAAAGACCGTACGGATATCCTCGCCTTTGCGCAGGCGCTCCGTACATTTGCCGATAGCAATCAGGGCCTGCTTCACGCGCGGATCGTCTGTCCGTTCCTTTACCCACTGAACAAGCTCGGGTGTTGTTTGATCGGGCGTGCCGGTATCGACCAGGAGCGCGCCGCGCAGTAGATCCGATGGTACCGTGATGACCTGCGGCTCCTGTCCTTTGCGGAAGTAGAGCGGCTTCTCCTCCCAGATCACCGCGAAGTCGATGCCGCTGTGGCCGGGGTTCATCGCATCTTCGATTGCCAGCGCTTCAGCGCGCTTCTGCGGACCCAAAAGGATTCGCGTGAGGGCGATCACGAGGGCGGTTGAGGAGCCCATTCCTTTCTTCAGTGGCAGATGATTGCGGATTGTCAGCGTTCCGCGGAAGGACAGTGCTGCATTCTGCTCAAGATGCAGGATGATCTTGCGGGCGTAATCCTCCCACACTTCCCCGCCGCTGATGCCAAGCCATTTGAGTGTGAGAGCACGACTCGCGGCGTTCTCTTCAAAAGTGGCCTGCATGGCGAGCGGAGCGGGCACCGCGATGCCGGGATGGCCGAAGACCACGGCGTACTCGCCGGTGAGAATGATCTTGCCGTGTGCGACGGCCGTGTGCTTCATCCTCCAAACCGTCTGGAACGCTTGGCGAAGCCATCAACGGCTTCCTTCAGATCATCCGTCGTGAAATCGGGGAAGAGCTTGTCCAAAAACACCCACTCGGCGTACGGACTCTGCCAGAGGAAGAAGTTACTCGTTCGTTGTTCCCCGCTCGTGCGGATGATCAGGTCCAAGTCCTGCAGCTCCGGGTGATCCAGGTTTTCCCGAATGGGATCGGAGCTGATAGCTTGTAGCTTGTAGCTTGTAGCTTGATTCTGGTTGAGGATTTTCTCGACCGCACGTTCGATCTCATCCTTGCCGCCGTAATCGATTGCGAGGTGCAGAGTGAAATCGGAAAAGTGCTTCGTTTCCTCCTCAATCGTCCGGATGAGTACCGAGAGGGAAGCGGGGATGCGGTCCTTGCGTCCCGAGTGGAGCAGCCGCGTGCTTTTCTGTTGGAAGGTGGGACGCTCTTTCTGAAGATAGTTCTCAAATATGGTCATGAGCTTTGCGACTTCCTGCGGATCGCGCTTCCAGTTCTCGGTCGAGAAGCACCAGACCGTCAGCACGGCGATGCGCGGATCGGCCTGACACCAGTCCGTGATCGTGCGGAAGTTCTCAACGGCCTTCTCGTGCCCCTGCCAGGGGTGCCAGGCGCGCGCACGTGCCCAGCGGCGGTTGCCGTCGGGGATGATGGCGATGTGGAGGGCGTTTGGTTGCTTGGGAGTCATGAGAATAGAGAGAGCTGTTAGCTGTGAGCTTTCAGCTTTGGGGGATGCATGATCATCGGCAGGGCCAGATGAAACCACGGCGCGTAGAGGAGGGGACGCATGTGCATCTCTTTCGTGAGCTCTTCCGTAGAGATCCACTTCACCGCGTTCACCTCGGCGGGGTCGGCCTTCAGGGGCGGGTTCCCCGTGACGGTCCCCGTGAGGATCGTGTCGTACTCGTACTCGGTGCCACGCCCGGCGGGGTCTTCGGCGCGGTAGACGAAGGAGGCCACTTCTTTGAGCGGGCAGGTGAAGCCGAGTTCCTGATAGAGGCGGAGTTGAGCCGCATCGGGGAGCATTTCGCTTTCCTGCAGGTGACTGCAGCAGGTGTTGGCCCAGATCAGGGGGAACAGTGTCTTCTCTTTGCTTCGTTGTTGGATCAGCAGCTCTTGTCTTCCTTTCCGGAACACGAATACGGAGAACGCGCGGTGCAGCATGCCGGGCGATGCATGTGCGGCCTCGCGTTCAGCGGCCCCCATGGGGGTGCCGTCTTCGGTAGTGAGGAGGACCAAACTCATGAGCTCAGCATGGCTTTCCAACGCCGTGCGATCAAGGAAATCCTCTTCATCTCTTGGGCCATATCTGCCATAAAAGTGAAGGGATTGGCGTGCTACACTTTTCTCCCCTTTCCATCCTCTCTATGCACATCATTCGCAGAGTCCTTTCCTCTGCTCTCATCGGCGCGGCGCTCCTTCTGAGCGTGCCTTCCGCCTCTCTCGCACTCGTCTTTCAGGATGTGCGGCCGGGGGTCACTCCCTATGCCGCGGCCATCGAAGCTCTCAAGACAAGCGGGGTCATCGAAGGGTACAGCGATGGCACCTTCAAGCCGTCCCAAACGGTGACCCGCGCGGAGTGTTTGAAGATCATTCTTGCAAGCCGGGGCACAGCCGTCACCGGCAGCAACTGTTTCCCCGATGTCCGTGACGAGTGGTTCGCACCGTACGTTTGCGGTGCCAAGGCGGAGGGGATCGTCGGCGGCTACCCTGACGGCAGGTTCAAGCCGGAGCAGACCATTTCGTTCGTCGAAGCTGCCAAGATTCTCTCACTGGCATACGGGCAGCAGGTGCAGTCCGGCGGCGAGTGGTACGTGGGCTACGCGCGAGCCCTCGAGAGTTCCAAAGCTATTCCCCCCTCGGTGGAAGGACTCACGACTGCAGTCACGCGTGGAGAAATGGCCGAGATGATGTGGCGCCTTACCGAGGGGGTCACCGACCAGCCCACGCAGGCATTTCTGAACGTGAAGTACCCGTCCCTCGGTATCAATCTCGCGCTTGAACAGCCTCAGATGGCGAAGAGCTGCGGAGATCTGGCCGCATTTGCGGAGGAATCGCAGCAGACGGGCACGTGGCGTGAACGCGGCATGATGCTCGATATAATGGCTCCGACGGGGGCGATGGCACCGCAGGCGAAGTCCGAGGCGGCGCAGACGGGTGGAGGTGGGACAGGCGATTACTCACAGACGAATGTGCAGGTCGAGGGCGTGGACGAATCCGACATCGTCAAGACGGACGGCACGTACCTGTATACGGTGCAGGATGACATCATTCGTATCATCCGGGTCGAGCCTGCTTCCGACATGCAGGTCGTGAGCATGATCGATCTCCATGATTCGTCGTTCTCCCCCTCCGAGCTCTACCTTGATGGTGACCGGCTGGTGGTGACGGGTTCCATGTGGAAGGAGCAGCCCTATACCATCATGCAGAAGGTCATGCCGGGCCTCTATCCGTATCCGTACGGCCGGCAGCGTACGCAGGTGCGTCTGTACGACGTTTCCGACCGCTCCAATCCGAAACTGAGCCGGGAACTGTCGTTCGACGGATCACTGGTCTCGAGTCGGCGGATCGGGGACAAGATGTATCTCGTCATGAATCAGGGGTTCATGTGGGTCGGCCCGATGCCTCTCTACCGCGAGGAGAACGTGCTGCCCTCGTACACGGATTCCGCAAAGGGCGAGAGTGATCTGCCCGTGGCCAGATGTGGCGATGTGACCATCCTGCCCCACACTCCTCAGCCGGAGTACCTGATCGTGGCTGTCGTGCCGCTGACGAGTGCCACAGCCGAAGTGAAGAAAGAGGTCGTCGTCGGCTCCGCGCAGAATCTGTACGTCTCGACCGATAATCTGTATGCCGCCGCAACCGAGTCGTCGTATTTCTGGCGCGAGGGCGCGGGAAGCTCCGAGGAAAAGACGCATCTTTACCGCTTCTCGCTCACGAATGACGGCGTTTCATTCAAGGCGCAGGGAACGGTGCCCGGTCATATTCTCAACCAGTTTTCGATGGATGAGAACGGGCAGTCGTTCCGCGTTGCGACAACGGCTGGGAACACATGGGATTCATCGCATCCGTCCACGAACAGTCTGTATGTCCTGAATCTTGGCCTGGAGCGTGTGGGTGCCATCGAAGATATCGCTCCCGGCGAGCAAATCTACTCCGTGCGCTTCATGGGCGACCGTACCTACATGGTGACCTTCAAGAATACCGACCCCTTCTTCGTCATCGATACGAGCGATCCAAGGAATCCCCGCATTATCGGCAAGCTCAAGATTCCGGGATACAGCAATTACCTCCATCCCTACGACGAGACACACATTCTCGGTTTCGGCAAAGAAGCGGAGGATTCCAAAGACGGCAATTTCGCCTGGTACCAGGGCATGAAGGTCGCGCTCTTCGACGTTACGGACCCCAATAACCCGAAAGAGATGAGCAAGGTAACGATTGGCGACCGGGGAACGCAGAGTCCGCTCCTCTCGAATCACAAGGCGCTGCTGTTCGATCGTGAGCGCCATTTGCTCGCATTCCCGGTTTCCGTTGCCAGGATTTCGGATGCAGCCAGACAACAGGGTTCGTGGGATTCCCCCGCGTACGGCGATACGATGTTCCAGGGGGCGTACGTCTACAACGTGGATCTGCAGAGCGGTCTCACGCTCCGCGGCACCATCACACACTATGGCGAGGATGACATCCTGAAATCCGGGAGCTATCTCTACGGCAAGGATATCGGGCGCATCGTGCGTATCGGGGGGTCGCTCCTCACGATCGGGCAGGATCGGGTGGTGAGCTCCAATGAGCAGACGGTAACGGGGGAGGGGAAGGTGATTTTCTAGGTTCCTATGAAAGGGGGCGGCCGAAACCGCCCCCTGTGTTCTGTCATTCACTTCCAAGAGCGAGAGTGCGCATACGGTGCGGATGCAACGCCTCTTCGATTTTTCTTCTGATCGCGAGGATCTTTGGGATCTGCTGTTCGGGGATATCGAACATAGTCATGGCAAGCCGTGGTTCTGTGGGGATTTTTCCATCCTTCGTGTCGAGTCCGGTGATGTTTTCACCTGCTTCCGCCACGATACCAGTGACTGTCCGAAGCACGCCGGGAACGCTTGGGTGAGTCAAAACGAAGCGCGTTCTCGGTTGATCCTCACTGCTTCCGTTTCCACCTCCATTACCATTGTCGTCTTCTGAAGGAGTGTCCCGCAGGCTCACGCGCGGCAGTGTGTGCCCCGGTAGGTTCCCCGGGTTCACCGTCCCTTCCTCTGCAAATTCAATCACGCGTTGCGCAGCTTCGATACCGAGCTTCTTTTGTGTCACGGGGTCCGCGGCAGCAGTATGCGGAGTGCCGAGAAAATTCGGGTGCTGTGTCAGCCCCTGCACTTCGGGAATTTCGAACATCGTTGCGCCTTCTTTCGGATACACATCGAGCGCGGCGGCCCCTCCCTGATCCAGATGTTGCAGGAGTGCTGCTGTGTTCACCACTGTCCCACGGGCGGTATTCACGATCAGCGCCGTGGGTTTCATGGTCACGATGCGCTCTGATGTGAGAACTTCCTCCTTTCCAGAAACATTAATCGAGACGACGTCTGCTTCCCGGAGCAGTGTCTCCAGATCTGTTGCCCCTTCAACGGGGCGCACATCGGTATAGAGGATGCGTCCGAAGTGCGGCGCAGCAAACTCCTTTGTCTTCCTGCCGATACGGCCGTAACCGATGATGCCGAGCGTCTTTTCCGAAAGATCGATTGGCTCCACTTCCGGCTGATTCTTGGGCCACTGGGCCTTTCTCAGTGCATCGGTTCCCTGAACGACTCGTGAAGCCCAGCTCAGGATGTGTGCCAGTGAGCGGCGGGCAACAGCATCGGTACTGGCCCCCGGCGTATTCACGGTTGCAATGCCCCGCTCCGCGGCGAGGGGCATGGCGATGTTGTCCACGCCCACGCCTGCGCGTGCCACGTACATCAGGTGCTGGTACGCCTCCAGGTCGCCCTCTGTAAGGTACTTCGTGGCGCTGCGGATGATGGCAGCCTGGGTGACGGTCGGATCATCGGTCACTTCGATATGCGGGCGCTCCGTGAGCAGACGGACGGCTTCGGAGCTCACTTTGTCACGTGCGGCAACGCGAAAGGGTTCAAGGTCACCGGTTGGTGTGATGTCTCCGCGATACTGTGGTGCAATCTTCATCAGTGAGAGAGGAAAAGAATAAAAAATCACCCCCGGTTTTTTGGCGGGGGTGACGCGTGCATGTGGACTACGGACGTTCTTTCATGCGCGTGCATCCCCTGCTAAGGAGCAGCAGGAGGACACAGGGGAGCAGGAAAGGACGTACGCAGAATTCACGGGTAAATCCTGCCATGTCTTTTCCTCCATGTCAAAACCCGCTCTGGCGAAAAACATGGAACTCTTGCGAAAACATGTCATCATTTCTTTTCTATTGCAGTCTCCGCCTGAGGCGGTTCATGAGCATGCGTTCTCCCAGCAGGGGGGTGGCGATGAGCAGAGGAAGGACATAATAGATCCCGCGGTACGCCAGCAGGATTCCCAGCATTTCGGATGGCGAGTTTTCGGAGGGCAATAGGCTCAGGATTGTGGCCTCAAACACACCTAATCCTCCGGGCGTGTTGCTCAGAACACCGAGATTATGGGCCAGCATGAAGACGCTCACGAAGACCGGCAGGGACGCCCGTCCCTCCGGCGGCAGGAGCACGTAGAGGATGCCTGCCTCCACCACCCAATCCACGGTGGCGACGAGCGTCTGCAGCAGACTGGCGCGCAGGCGGGGGAGCGTGAGGTGCCAATGGAACAGGTGGAGGGGTTTGCCGCGCGCACACAGCCAGAAGTACAACAGGCATCCGGCAAGCAAGCAGGCTCCGACGGTCTCCGGCAGCCAGGAAGCCTGCTCGGAGATTTCGAGCGGGTCGAAGACGAGAGCCAGTCCGGTGAGCAGAAAGAAGCTGACGCTGAATGCGAGCGAGAAGAGGAGCAGCATCTTTCCGGTTTGACGGGCATCCAATCCCAGCGATGTGAAGAGACGGAAGCGCATGGCGGCACCGCCGAAGAAACCCGCGTTGTACTGGAACGTGATCCCGATGAAGGAGGGGAGGAGCATCCGGGCATACGACACTTGTTTTCCCGCGAAGCGGGCTGCGATGGTATCCATGGCCGCGACGAGCAGGTAATTCACGATGATCAGCAGCAACGCCCACACCACGTACGAGGGCGGAACATCCATGATGCTCCGAAAGATCTCGCGGGGGTGGTGTCCGTCCAGTGCCTTGCGGATCGCCCACACGGCGATGAGAAAGAGGACGAGGCTGACGAAGGCCGAAAGCAGGCGGCGTTCCCTTGTCGTCATGAGACTGAACGGCAGGATAGCTCAAGTGACGGTTCGTGTCGCAAAATCGTGCCGTAAAGGCACCCAAAGGCCTATCCCAGGGTTGAAATTCTGCATACACTATTGCGCCCCTATCCCTTTCTTTTACGATTCATGGAACACGGAGAAGTCATCTTGCGATTTCAGGACGTGTCGTTTCACTACGAACACAAAAAGCCGATTCTTACAGAGGCCGGTTTTTCGGTGCGCGAGAATGCCAAGCTGACGATCGTCGGCCAGAATGGCGCGGGCAAGAGCACCATCTTCAAGTTGATCATGGGCGAGATGAAGCCGACCGGTGGAGAGATGCATATGAAGCGGGGAACCACGATTGGGATTGCCAAGCAGATCGTGCCCCATCAGGACATGGAAAAAACCGTTCTCGAATTTTTTGAAGGCGCGTTTTCGGGGAAGAAGTACGATATTGAACGTCACATTGCCCGGGTTCTGGATGCGGTGCATTTGCACGCTCCGCGCGATAAGAAAGTCACTGCCTTTTCCGGAGGCCAGAAAGCCCGTTTACTGCTGGCCTTCGCCCTTATCCAAGAGCCCGATATTCTGTTACTCGATGAGCCGACGAATAACCTGGATGCCCAGGGCATCGAGCACTTAACCAAATTTTTGATCGAGTACGACAAGACCTGCATCGTGATTTCCCACGATGCCGCGTTTTTGAATTGTTTCACGCACGGAGTGCTCTACCTCGATAATTTTGCCCACAAGGTGCAGCAGTACGTGGGGAACTACTTTGACGTGGTCGAGCAGATTCAGGCACAGATTGAGCGTGAGCAGCGCCAGAATGCACGCATGCAGAAAGATATCATTGATCAGAAGGAGAAAATCAACTTCTTCTCTCACAAAGGCGGAAAGATGCGCAAGCTTGCGAGCAAGATGCGTGATGCCGTCGAGGAAGCCGAAGAAAACAAGGTGGATGTCCGTCAGGAGGATAAGACGATCCCTCCGTTCACGATCGACAGTACCGAATACAGTAAACCGCTTGTGCAGATCACTTCCGTGACCGTGATGAAGAATCACAAGCCGACGAAAAAGAATGTGCATGTCACAGTGCGTAAGCGGCATCGTGTGCTCATTACTGGCCCGAATGGCATTGGAAAAAGCTCGCTTTTGGAAGCGATGGCCAGTGGCAAAGAGAAAGGAGCCATCATTTCTGCCGGGATGAAAGTGGGGTATTACCGTCAGGATTTTTCGGGTCTCCCGATGGAAAAAACGGTGTACGACACGCTTGCGGAAGTCATGGAAAAACCGAATCACCAACTGGTCTTCAGTACGGCGGCGCGTTTTTTGCTTCCGGGGGAAAAAGTACAAACAAAGGTGGGGTCCCTTTCGGAAGGCCAGAAGGGGCTACTGTGTTTTGCGCGTTTTCTGCTTCAGAAACCGACCCTTCTCATTCTCGATGAGCCGACGAACCACATCAATTTTCGTCATATTCCCGTTATCGCTCAGGCTCTCAATGAGTATAAGGGGGGAATGATTTTGGTCAGTCATGATCATGAGTTTGTCTCTCAGATCGTGATGAACGAAGAATTGGATCTGGGGGCGCTCTAAAGAGGGGACGCAGCGAAGACAGATGGAGCGGAGTACTGGAAAATTATTGCATCCGTGATGGGTCCGATGCAGGTTTCATCGAGACGGACAATCTACTGCGCACATTGCCGATGGAGTCTGGAATCCAGAGAGGTGCCCCGATTTGAGGACGTGTTATTCGCCGAACAAATTCTTCCTCAATGAGCATTTGCATCCTCCGATTCTCGGTTGAATTTGGGAACCAAAACTTATTCCAACGAGAGGTACGAATAGTCATCGTTTCTTGGGCAGATTTCTCATGGAGTTTCTGGTCTGCCACTATCAAGTCGACATATGCAGTCGCCGCTTGTTTTTCAATTGTAACGAGTGTGGGGTTGCGTTCGGGATTGCGACAGTGATTGCCATACTCAAAGCCGCTACCCCGTGCTGCATTGAATGCAGTCACAGCATCTAAAAATGCTTGTTCGACCGTGAAATGTTCTTCATCAAGCGGCTTGTTTGAAGTGAGCTTATCCATAATAAAATTATAGTTTATATTTCAATTCTGTCAATAAAGCGGGCGAGTACATGCGCTTCGCTCAGTACTGCCTTTCATCCGATTTACTGCGTCGTTTCACTCTTGTTCATCGCATGAAAGTTTCACTCACTTTGTTCGTGGAGCGGGCGAGCGGAATCGAACCGCCGTCACCAGGTTGGAAACCTGGGGTAATAGCCATTATACGACGCCCGCGTTTCAAAAGAACGAAAGGAACAAAAAGAAAGGAACCAAAGGATTACTGCTAAAGAAAGCATAATGAGGTCATTGGTTCTTGTCACGCAACGCGGGAACGATTTCCCGCTTTCGCGCTGGCCCTGAACGGAGCGAAGCGGAGTCGAAGGGTGAAGTCGCTCAGTGCCTGTTTTCATGCGAGGCCCGCATGATCCGTTCCGGGCTCGGGTTTCTCCATGGGTGGCAGGTGAGCAGGCGTTTCAGAGTCAGCAATGTTCCGATTGCCGCGCCACGTTCCCCAATGACCTGCTTCCCGTATTCTGAGCATGTCGGAGAGTGCCGGCAGTAGCCGTACCGCCACAGGTGCCGAAGCGGCCCATGATCGGGCGAGAGGGTGTGCTGGTACAGCGTGATCGCGGCGACAATCGTCTTGCGGGGCAGGAGCCAGAGAGATGAGAGGGGATTGCGCACAGAGATCGGGAACGATAGGCTACGCCCTACGTTCTCCTCTGCCCATGATTTCTGCAAGTGATCTGCTGCTCGGAATGGAATTCGCCATTGCGATTCTTGTTCTGATCGTGCTCTACCACGTGATTTTCATCGTCGTGGATCTGCGCAAAGTGATGCGGCGGGTCGAAGGGCTGACGCAGGAGCTTGAAGATGTGCTCATGAAGCCGCTCAGTATGGTCGATGCCATCCTGCAGTGGGTGCTCGACACGATCGAAAGTGGCAAGAAGAAGCACGAGAAGAAGGATTAGGGCGTAGGGTTAGGGTTAGGAGTAGGTTTACGAAATGCCGTCAGTGTTTTTCCCGAACCCTAGCCCTAATCCTGACCCTATAAAATGGGTTGTTCGTCGATGAACACGCGGATGAAGAGACGCCGGATCACGTCCACGGAGGATTCAAACAGGTTCGCGAGCAGACGGTTTAAGAGTCGGATGCGCGAGTAGAGCTTGTTGAGTTTGTATGCCGCCCCGGGGTGGCTGCTGCCCGGGATGGAACGGATTTGCTTGCGGAGCGAGCCGACCTCCGCACGGATGACCTCCGCGAGCTTCGTCTGCATCACCTGTTCGCCGGGCAGAGCGGCAATGGCCTGATCGCGCGGGGAAATCGCACGGGTCCCCGCAGTGCCGGTCTGTGCCTGTCCGCCGCCCCCTCCCATGTCGCCGGACTTATCTTCGACGATGCGCTCGCTCATCTGATCGATCAGGTTCAGGGTATCGAGCAGGCTCCCGATCTTCTCGGGTTGCATGACCGTGAGCACGGGCTTGGGTGCCAACGGGGCGATCTCGGAGTGCGTGTCGGGAGTGTTCCCAGCCATCGCCTCTATTATCTCTTAAAATGGCAATAAAGTCAAAGATACCTCCTTTCCCGATTCTGAGGAATTGTCTCTGATTGGCGGCAACGGATATGCTGGGAGTACCCTTCCATTACCCATGAGCGAGCAAACTCTCTTTCATAAAATCAGGGATAAGAAAATTCCCGCGACGATCGTCTACGAGGATGACGAGGTGCTGGCATTTAAAGATATCCACCCCAAGGCTCACACGCACCTGCTCTTCATCGCGAAGAAGGACAGCGACTTCGTAGCATCCATCGATGATCTCACCGAGGCCACGGCGCACGTGCCCGGTCTTCTCATCCGCAAGGCTCAAAGTTTTGCAAAAGCGCACAGCATCACCGGCTACCAGCTCAAGTTCCATGTGGGGAAGGACGGGGGACAGGAGGTGTTCTACCTGCACCTGCATTTTTTGAGTGAGCAGAAGATCGGCTGAGGATGTTTGCTATGTCCTTAACAAAACCGTAGCTGGGATTCGCGAATCCCAGCTACGGGAATGGATTCTGTGATCACGCGCTGAAGCCCGCTTTTTCCGCATCCTTCTCTGTCTTGAAGTAGACGCGGTTCTCCTCTTTGATCTTCTGTCCGGCTGCGGAATCCAATGCGTAGTACTTCTTGCCGGTCTTGGAGGCAACCCACGCACCGGTTTTGGCTGCGGGCTCCTCTGTGGGGAAAAGCGCTTCCTGCTTCACCTTCTTCGCCGGCTTCTTCTCGTCGGCTTCTGCCGTCGGTTCTGCGGCCTTCGTTTCCTTGGGTTCTTTCTCCTTTGCCGCCTCTTCCTCGCGTTCGCGCTTGATGCGCTCCATGGTCTCTTTGTCGATGGGCAGGAGCGCCTTGATCGAGAGGCCGATGCGACGCTCGTCGATGTCGATATTGATCACCTGCGCATCCACTTTCTGGCCGATCGTGAGCACTTCGGAGGGGTCGGTCACCTTGTGGTGGGCGATTTCGGAGAGGTGCACGAGACCGTTGATATCCCGCTCCAGCTTGAGGAAGGCGCCGTACTCGGTGAAGCGCACGATCGTGCCCTGCACGCGCTTGCCCACCGGGTAGCGCTCGGCCACCTCTTCCCACGGGTCCTTCGTCAGCTGCTTGATCGAGAGCGAGATCTTGTCGCCGTCCATGCCGATGATCTTCACGGTCACTTTGTCGCCCAGCTCCGCATGCTCGGCCGGGTTGCGCACGTGTCCCCAGGCGATCTCGGAGATGTGCACGAGCCCCTCCACCCCGTCGAAGGAAACGAAGACGCCGTACTTCACGATGCCGCTTACGATGCCTTGTTTCTCGTCGCCGACTTTCAGGCTCTCCAGTGCCTTGGCGCGCTCTTCGGCCATGGCCTCGCGTTCGCTGACGACGATCTTGCCGGCCTCCTCATCCATCGTGATGATCTTCACAGTGAAGGTGTGGCCGATGAATTTCTTGAGCTTCGAGATGATTTCGGAGGCGTCGGCGTTATTCACGCGGGGGTAGTTAGAGGGGGCGAGCTGGCTCACCGGCAGGAAGGTGCGGATGCCGTCGATGTTCGCCAAGAGGCCTCCCTTGTTCGCCTCCTGTGCCGCGAATTCCATGGTGCCATCCGCCTCCACCAGCTTGTGGAAGCGCTCCCAGGCCTTCTGCTGGCTGGCCATGCGCAGGCTCAGGACGATCATCCCTTCGTCGTTCTCCTCCTCCAATACGAGCGCGGTTACCTCCTCTCCGATCTGCAGGCTGCGGAAGGTGTTGAAGGAGTCTCTCAATTCCCGTCCCGAGACGATGCCGGTCTGCGATCCGCCGATATCGAGCAGCAGCTTGTTCTTGGCTTTGAAGACCACCATCCCTTCGACGAGTTCGCCGGGGCGCACGCGCACGATGGGTGGAGCAGACTCGAGGAGCTGATCCATGAGGGGATTCACAACGGGAGCGGGGCGTGCCATAAGAAAGAGGGAGTGCGGGGAGAAGAAAGTAAGGGGTGAGCCATGCCCGCACGAGCCATGACGTCAGCTTCAGCTTCCCATTCCGGGCTTAATGAGTCAAGAAAACAGGCCTTTTTGAGGAAATAGCAGAGGAACCCTTTCCTCGTTCAACGTCGTATGAATAAATTTCTTTTGTCAGGGGGCTTAAGGAACCTTGTTCGGTTCCCTCAGCCCCCCGACACCCCCGTCACCCTCCTAACCCAAACCGGGCGGGAAACCTGCGGGTTTCCCTCCCCTCCGGTCCCTCCTTTCCAGCCGGTTTTGTTTCTGTGTGTTTTCATATTTCCGTTCAAAAAAATTATCGCGAAGTCGTGGGTGCCTCCGGCGGGCCCCGCGACTGGAGCGATACCACTGAAGGGAAAAGAGAGCCCGTGAGAGAAAAACCGTTAGGTTTGTCTTTCACGAATTACAATACTAACTCCGCCGTGTTCAAATTCGGAATCTGGCTCAGTTTCTGCTCCTGGCTGGTTCCCGGGTTGTAGACCTGGTAGTAGAGCTCCAGCAGTTCACGCGTTGAGAGCCGGCGCGTGACCAATCCGACATTATTGAGACCGGCTTCCACCAGGTTGATGCGGTCGCGCAGCGGCGAAATGCGCTTCTCGAACATCTGGTGGCGGGCGAGCGCCTTGCTCGTGGAATCATCGATGCCGATCCATTCGAGGAAGGTGGCGATGAGGGATTTGTGCTTGGGATGATCATCCAGAGGAATGATCACATAGAAGCGCTTCTGCATGATATCGGCGGCCTCCACGATGCGCTCGATGAAGTTCGCGTACTCCACGGTCTGATCCCTGAGGAGTTCATTCGGTTGGTCCTTCGCCCGGGCACGCAGCTGATTGATGTAGGGATCGATATTGATCTTGGTCGAGCGGATAGAGATCTGCAGGGGGAAGTCGATGGTATTCATGAACGACTGGTAGCCGGCGATGATGCCTTTCTGCTCAGTTTCGCTCTTCAGGTTGAAGTTCAGCGCTTCCACGGCCAGGACGGCCCTGAGTCCTCCGTTCTTCAGGACCACGGTGTCGTTGCGGATCTCTGCGATGGGGAGGAACCGCTGTGTGGCGGCCTTGGAGAGTCCTTTGCGGTTGCGCACGGTATCCTTGGGCTTTCTGCCGTGAGGAGTATCGGGTGCGTGATCCGCAGAGGTGGCCATGTGTTCGGAAACATCGGGTGTCATGCGTGGGCGCTGGAAGGGGGAAGCAGATCCATCATGGTCGCCTGGGGGGGCTGTGGCAGGTGCTCCGCCGTTTGTGGGGGAGGCTCCGGCCTGATGTCATCGAAGGGGAACGCATCTTCGGATTTCTCGGCCCGTATGCGTCCCTGGTCCACCGGGCGCGGAATTGCAGATTCCCCGGCGCTTGGCGTTGTCGTCTCTTTTTCGCTGCTCTTGGGCGTTACCACCGGTCCCTGATCCAACATAGCACTCAGCTCTTCGAGCTTCTCGCGGTGCGGCTGCAGAACGACCTGCTTTTTCTTTTCCTCCACCCCGGAGAAGTACTGGAAGTTGATCGAAATGCCGCGGCGGGGGGACCACAGTCTGACGGCCGGCTTATCCATTTTCTCCGCCATCAGCAGAATGAACCGCATCAGGCTGATGCCCTGAATCCGCACGAACGCGAATGCGGCGCCGATGACGAACGGGATCCAGCAGACGATGGTGATGGGAATGCTGGAGGCGCCAAGCTGATTCTTTGCGAGGGTCCAGATGGCATAGCTGAATCCCGCAGTAGCGAGCAGGATGATGAGTTGTCGCAGGGTGACCGGGCCGACGATGCGATCCTCGACGTAGACGTTCTGCGGGATCTTGACGGGTTCGATAGGCATTGGCTCAGAAAGAGGGTAATCACGTCATTATAGCAGGAAAATGAGAAACAGACTAGATCCCTCTGGATACAGTCAGGAAGCCGAAGACGCAGAGGAGGCCGAAGAAACCGAAGAGGCCAGGGATGTCTTTTCCTCGGCATCCTCGGACTCATCGGCATCGTCGGCTTCTTTCACGCGACTTCTGCTTTCTGCTCTTCTAGGGCCGGTTCTTCCATTTTTGCCGCGCTGGCAGGGAGGATTGTTACGTGGTCATCATCCTTGCGTGCGATGACGATCGTATCGCCCGGACGGAAGATGCCTTTCAGCATCGATTCGGCGATCTCGTCTTCCACTTTCTCCTGGATCATGCGGCGGACAGGGCGCGCACCGTAGGCCGGATCGAAGCCGAGTTTGGCCAGCACGGCGATGGATTTCTGGTCCGCCTTGAGTGAGAGGCCCTGCGCCTTCAGACGTTCCGCGAGCATATCCAAGTGCATCTTCACGATCTTCTGGATGTGTTCCTGATTGAGCGCGTTGAAGACGATGATGTGGTCGAGGCGGTTCAGGAATTCCGGGCGAAGCCTGTCCTTCAGCTCCGCGATGACCTCTTCGCGCTTGGCCTCGTAATTCTTCTCTTCATTCGTCGCTTCGCTCTCCAGTTGGAAGCCGATCTTGGCAGCCTGCTTGGTCAGCTTTTCGGCGCCGATGTTGCTGGTGAGCACGATGACCGTGTTGCGGAAATCCACCTGCTTGCCCTGTCCGTCCGTCAGCGTTCCGTCTTCCATGATCTGCAGGAGCAGGTTGAAGAACTCAGGATGCGCCTTCTCCACTTCGTCGAAGAGCACCACGGAGTACGGCTTGCGGCGCACGGCCTCGGTGAGCTGGCCGCCTTCCTCGTAGCCCACGTACCCAGCGGTCGTGCCGATCAGGCGCGAGACGTTGTGTCGTTCCATAAATTCGGACATGTCGATCTTGATGAGTGCGTCTTCGCGGTTGAAGACTTCGGTTGCGATGGTGCGCACGAGCTCGGTCTTGCCGACGCCCGTGGGGCCGAGGAAGAGGAAAGAGCCGATGGGCCGCTTGGAATCCGAGATGCCGACGCGACTGCGCCGAATCGCGCGGGAGACTTTTTGAATGGCTTCGTCCTGCCCGATCACGTGCTTCTTCAGTACGAGCTCGAGGTTGGCGAGGCGCTTAGATTCAGACTTGAGCATCTTCGTCACGGGGACGCCCGTGATGCGGGCGAGCGTGTGTGCGATGTCGTCGCCCGTGATCTGAATGGGCGTGCGGCGGTCGCCGTCCGCCTGTCCCTGCAGCTCCTTGAGCTTTTCCGCGAGCTGCTGCTGTTCCTGCTTCAGCTTGAGCGCCTGGTGGTACTTCTGTTCCTTCACTGCCAGCTGCTGCTTCAAAACGATCTTCTCGAGCTTCTCTTCGATCTTCTTTAGGTCCGGTGAGATGTTCTGCTGGATGCTCTTGCCGGCAGCGGTCTCGTCCAGGAGGTCGATCGCCTTATCCGGCAGGAAGCGGTCGGCCAGATAGCGCTTGCTCAGGACGACGGCCTTTTCGAGGGCCTCATCGGTGATGGAGAGATGATGGAACTCCTCGTAGGTGGGGCGGATGCCCTGCAGAATCTTGATCGTATCCTCCACGCTGGTTTCTTCGACCAAAATGGACTGGAAGCGGCGTTCCAGAGCTCCATCTTTCTCGATGGTGCGGTACTCCTCCGTGGTCGTGGCACCCACCACCTGGATCGCGCCACGGCTTAAGGCGGGCTTCAGGATGTTGGCGGCGTCCAGCGATCCTTCGGCGCTGCCCGCACCGACGACGGTGTGGAGCTCGTCAATGAAGAGGATCACCTCTTTCTCGCTTTCGAGAGCTTCTTTGATGATGTCGTCGAAGCGCTGCTCGAACTCGCCACGGTACTTGGTGCCTGCGATGATCGAGCCCATGTTCAGCTGCAGGACTTTCTTGTTCCTCAGGCTCGCCGGCACCTTGCCGGCGGCGATGCGCTGGGCGAAGCCCTCCACGATGGCGGTCTTGCCCACTCCCGGCTCGCCGATGATCACGGGATTATTCTTCGTCTTGCGATTCAAAATGTGGATGAGGCGTTCTATCTCGAGATCGCGTCCGATGATGGGATCCATCTTGCCCTGCTTGGCCTTTTCCACGAGGTCATCGGTGAAGTAGTCCAGAACAGGGGTCTTGCTCTTGCTCTCGCCGTTGCGTCTGCGCTTGAGGCCCTCGGGTTCCATCATCATGTTGGCGCCCTGCATGCCGACGATGGCGCCCTGCAGCCCCTGAAAGAATGCCTCGAGGGATTGCTCCATGTTGCGGTTCTGCTGCTTGAACTGGCTGATCTGGCCGAACATCTCTTCTACGCGGGCCTTCAGATCATCCGGGTCCACCTGCATCTCCGCGAGGAGCACGGTGGCGGCGTTCTTTCCTGTGGAGACCAGTGAGTGGAGCAGATGCTCCGTGCCCACGTTGGCGTGGCGGAATTTGTGCGCGGTGATCACACTCTGTTCAATGACGTTGTGCAGGAAGACGGAGAGACCGTGGCGCACCTGGGAACCTTCGATGTTCTGCGTCTTAGAGGCCTTGAGGAGGATGCGCACGTTCTCCAATGTCACGCCCGCTCCCGTGAAGATCGAGAACCCGAGCGACTTGGGGATCGAGAGTAACCCCAGGAGCAAATGCTCCGTCCCGATGTAGAGGCTCTTCATGTTCTTCGCCTCCTGCTCGGCGATCTGCAGAGCGAGCTTGGCATTGGGGGTGAATCTATCGAATGGGTGCATGGTCTAGAGGGGGAAGCGACTTGCCCGGCGTAGCTCCGCGTGAGCGGAGCGAAGTCGGGTCGAAGGGATGCATGTGGATAGGGTTAGGAATAGGGGAAGGGCGTAGGGATGATGGTTAGCACTGTAGCATAGAGAGTGCCAAGTCGGGGGGAAGTTCTGGTCATTTTAGCAGAAATAGTTCTCTCGATCAGTGGTGAGCAAACCCAGAGCGTGGTCTGATGATGAGATGTCGATAATACTTATCATCCCTTGCGTTCCTGCGCGGATCGCAAATCCTCCAGGAATATTGCAAGGATGGTGGTCATGGGGATGGCCAGGAGCACGCCGAGCACCGGATGGATGGTTGTGGGGAAGCTGATACCGGCGAGCAAGGCGAAGAGGATCGCGATGGGGGAGAGGCCGACGGCGCGCTTCATAATCAGAGGGACGAGCAGGTTATTCTCGCACCACTGGATCACGTAGTAGACCGCGACGAGGACCACGCCCCACATGAAGCCGCCCTGCGTCACACCGATGAGTACCGAGGGCACGGCGGCGATGAACGGGCCGACGGCCGGGACGAATTCACAGAACCCTGCGAGCACTGCGAGCGTGAGGGCGTACGGCATGCGGAGAATGACGAGGGCCACGAGCGTTAAGGAGAAGATGCTGAACATGAGCAGCAGCTCGCCCCGCGCCCACTGGCTGATTTTGGTGTGGATCGCCTCGAGCTTCAGGTTCGTGTAGTTGCGGTAGCGCACGGGGAGGAAGCCGCGGGACCACTGCAGGATCTTCTCCTTTTCCATCTGCATGAAGAATGCGAGGACCAGCACGATGATGAAGCTTGTGACGAAAGAGGCGACCGAGCCCGTGACGGTCTTCAGCACTTCCCACGATCCCCCTGCAAATTCGGACAGATTGGATCCCGCACGCTCGATGGCGCCCGTAAAGTCATGAATGGCAAGCTGTTCCAGCGAAGTTTTGAGAAGTGCGGTGAGGCGCAGATTCACATCCCCCGAGACCAACGGCAGGTGGATCTGGGGGTCGGCGAGGAACACGTTCACCTCCGTCGACAGGAAGAGCGAGAGTTGCTGGAGCTGGATGGCGATAATCGGAATGAACGAGACGACGAGGAAGATGAGGGCAAAGATCGCCACAAGGTAGTGCAGGAGGACGGCAATTCCACGGGGGATGTGCAGGCGGTGCATGGCCTGCACGCTCGGATCAATGACCACGGCGATGAACGCGGCAATGAACAGGAGGATCAGCTTGTCGCGCAGTTGGAAGACCAGCCAGACCCCGAACAGGATCGCCAGCAGTGCGAACAAGCCGCGCGCGACGCTTGCCACGGAGATGTGCATTGTCACTTCCTGATGTCTGACGGCGGAGGGGAATTTGCCCGAATGCGGCCTGCCTTCTTTTGGCGTCTGCGCGATGCCTTTCCGTGCCCGTTCGAAGAGCCGCTGGGCTTTCTTGCCGATGATGCGGAAGGACGAGAACGCGTCGGAGGATGGGGAGGGAGTCACGGAGGGGGGGGTTAGGGGTTAGGACTTAGGGGTTAGGACTTCGGATCATATTCCGGCGATGGTGGAAATGATGAAATCGATGATGAAGAATGTGAGGGCGGCGGTGACGAAGCCGATGATGGCCCATCGCAGCATCTCGAAGCCCGTGGATTTGTCGCCGCCGGTGACCACGGCAAGCAGGATGCGGTAGCCCGAAATCAGAATGAGAATCAGACATACGCCGCCGACGAATCCGAACACCACCTGAATGACGTGCGCGATGAAGAGCGGTACACAGTTTTTCGTGATATCACCCGAGGCAAAGTCACAACCGGCTACCCCCCCGTCCGGAAAGAGACTCAAAGTCTGCGCGTAAGCTTTCTCGATCCACATATCTGCCCCATTCTGCTGCATAAGGAGCCTTCAGTGCGATAGACTGGGTATCACTTAGTCTCGTCAGCCTTCGCAATCTGTGTTCTTCTTATGCTCATGACGTCAGGTCTGGTTCCCTTTCGCTGGCAGAACGCCCGTCGTCCCATCGCGACGCTCGCGCCCATGGCCGGCGTGACGGATGCCTCGTACCGGCAGCTGATCAAGACGCTCGCACCCGAAGTGATCGTCTATTCGGAATTTCTCTCGACCGATGCGCTGGCGTACGGCGGCAAGAAGACCATGGCCATGATGCATTTCGATCCTGCCCTGGAGCGCCCCTTCATCGTGCAGATCTTCGGCAAGAAGCCGGAGCACTTTCTTGAGGCGGCGAAAATTGTGGAGCAGATGGGTGCGGACGGCATCGACATCAACATGGGGTGCCCCGCCGCCAAGGTCGTCTCGTCGGCCCACGGTTCGGCGCTCATTAAAACTCCCGAGCTGGCAGCAGAGTTGGTCCATGCGACGGTGAAGGCGGTCCACATTCCAGTGAGCGTGAAGACGCGTCTCGGGTGGGATACGCCTGCGACCCTGATTCCGTTCTGCACGCGCCTGGTCGAGGCCGGTGCGCAGGCGCTGGCGGTTCACGGGCGAAGGTTTACGGACAAATTCACCGGGAGCGCGGACTGGGTTCCCATCTATGCACTCAAAGAGGCATTGCCCTCCGTCACGATCATCGGAAACGGCGACATTTGCTGCGCGCAGGATGCACTGGACCGGATCGGCAATCTGGATGGTGTCATGATTGGCCGCGGGACGATCGGAAACCCGTGGCTCTGCCGGGATATCTGCGATGCGTTTGCAGGGAAGGGGATTCACTCGACGAGAGACGCCATGCCGTTCGCTCAAAAAATTCCGTTCATCCTCGAACACTGCGCGCTCGCGGTGAAGACGAAGGGCGAGCGCAAAGGCATGCTCGAAATGCGCACGCACCTGGCGCACTACGTCAAAGGGATGGATGGCGCAAAGGATCTGCGGGCCCGTCTCGTGCGGGTGGAGACACTGGAGGAAGCGAAGCGGATTCTGGAGCCGTTTGTCGCATGCACTTAAGCGGCTCTTCGCTCGTCATGCAGCCGTTTCCAGATGCTTGCTGCCCCATAGAGCGGACCGAGAGGTTCTCCGCTCTGCAGTTTGGGAGCCGCAAGTTCCACGATCTGCACATTTTCGTGCATCTGCGGGAGCATGGAACGGGCGAGCATTGCCCTTCTCACCTCATCGCGAAAAAACCCGATTCTCATGGCGCATTCCAGCATTGAACCCTGGTAGGCGATGTGGGTGATCGAAGGTCTGTAATTGAGTCTTGTTCCCCAAACATTGCCGACGAATGTCGCAAGAGAGGTATAGAGCTGCACTGCCCATGGGGTGCCTTTCTCTGCTTCTTTGTCTGCGAAGGCGCCGGGATTGGCCTGATATTCTTCGGGGATTCGAATTTCACCTCTGCTATCCATTTCACGCAAGCGCCGTTCAACGGCTATGCCGCTCGCACCTGCTTCGGCACAGTCTGTTTTTCCACATCCGCAGAGCACTCCTCCCTGCGGAATGTACGCATGACCGGGTTCCGCTGCGAAGGTGACGCCGTTCTCGACATTTGCACCACCCCACCCCGATCCGATGTTTTCCAGTAGCGCGTTCTTCACTCCCCTCAGCGAACCCATTTCCACCTCGCCTGCGCAGGGCGCCTCGACATCATTTGCGCACCAGCTCTCACGATCAAATCTTCGCTCCAGTTCCCCTGCCAGATTCAAGGGTGTGATGGTATGCAGGCAGGCGATATTCGGGGAACTGAATAATGTCCTGTGATCCGGTATCGGGCCGGCGACAGCGAGGGCGGTGCCGTGGATCTGGCCGTTGAATTTTTGAATCGTTGCGCCAATTCCTCTGTCCAGTACCTGCCCCAGATCCCGCTCGTCCTTTGATCTCCATGATCCGTAGGTCTCTTCGAGGAGATGTGGTGTGTTTCCTTCATAGGCGACGACGGCGGTTCGGCAGCGGGTTCCTCCGAGGTCACAGGCGGCGACGTTCATGGCTTCAGACATGGGAAAGTTGGAAATGAATGGGGCCCATCCTAGCGTTCTTCGTTTTTCCTGCAATGGAGATGGAGCAAGTGAAGTTCACGCACAACCAGGAGTGTCGCTCCCATAGATACGTGAACCTGTGTCGCCGATGTTGCGACTACAACGACAGCTTGATGCCCGGGCCCATCGTCGGAGCCACGGTCACCCATTCGACTACGCTCAGGGTGACCTGACTATTCCCAAGAGAAGGTGCTTGATTCGAAATCAGAGGGATAACTTGATGCCAGGTCCCATCGTCGGAGCCACGGTCACGGAGGCTATGTACTCGCCCTTGATGCCGGAAGGCTGCGCCTCTTTCACGGCGTGGAGCAGGGCCTCGAGGTTCTCTTTGAGCTTTTCGGGTCCGAAGGAGAGCTTGCCGAAGGTCGCGTGGATGATGCCCTGCTTATCCATCTTGCACTCGATGCGGCCTTTCTTGAGCTCCGCAATCGTCTTCGCAATGTTCGTCGTGACGGTGCCGGATTTGGGGTTCGGCATCAGGCCCTTCTGGCCGAGGGTCTTGGCGACCTTGCCGAGTTCTTTCATGACCTCGGGCGCGGCAACGGCGATATCAAAGTCGATCACGCCCTTCTCGATCTGTGCGATCAATTCCTCTTTGCCCGCCAGATCCGCACCGGCCTTCTTGGCCTCTGCGATGCGGTCATCCGGCACGAAGGCGGCCACGCGCACCGTGCGGCCCGTCCCGTGGGGGAGGGCGACCGTCGTGCGTACCAACTGGTCGGCCTGCGTGGTGTCGGCGAGGATGCGGATGTGCACCTCGGCGGTCGCATCGAATTTCGTCATCGAGAGCTTCGGCAGAAGCTCCATCGCCTCGGCAATCTCGTAGCGGCTCTTGGTGCGGAGCGCGAGGCGCTCGGCATATTTCTTGCCGCGCTTGCGGGCGAGGGGACTGCGTTTACTGGTCATGATATGGAGGGGGAAGAGGTGCAGGCGTCCCGAGCGTAGCCGAGGGACTCCCTCTAAAGTGGGCATAGTGTGCCTACGGCAGACGAAGCTCGCAACCGATTTCCGCAAAAAACCGCAGTTTACGCACGCTTGCCGATGAGCCGGAAGAAGCCAAACCACCCATTCCGTTTCTTGGCCTTTTTCGCGGCCTTATGCGGAGCATGCAGCGGGGCGGACTGGAACGAGTGATCGCCGATTTCACTCTCCCGGGCGCTCCAGAAGAGCAGGATGCCGTAGAGCAACAGGACCACCGGCGAGACCCACCAGTGTGCGGGATACTGACCCAAAGCAGTCTGGATGAGCAGAACAAGTCCCGAGAAGAGAGCCACCACGTAGCCGATCGTCTTCACAGTGGTGACGAACAGCGCATGCACCACGGCGAGCGAAGCGTGTTCGATCTTCTGCGTGCACTGCTCATTCCACAGGAAGAGCGCGCCGCCGACGAGGAAGATCCAGAGCAGGCTCATGTAGACGCGACCGGGGTAGGGAGGCCCGCCGAGGACGCTCGTCAGTGTCGGGATCGCGCCCACCGTCATCAGGACGATACCGAGCCCCTGCATGATGTAGTGGAACGCCGCGCGGGTCACCTGACCGGCCTTGGCTCCCGGGGTCGAGGCACTTGCGAGCAGAATGAGCGCAAGCAACAGGAGCAGAATGACGGGAACCGTCACGGAGTAGAACACTCCGACGGGACTCAAGAAGAACGAGAGCGGGGAAGCGGCGGACATAGTCGAAGAAGGGGAGGAATCTGATAGAGCTTACGGTTCGCACTTGCCAACCGCACGAGAATTCCATTGCGAAACGGAGAAATGGATGATCTGACTAAGGATGACCCCTCCGGGCTCCACGGCGAAACTTTCTCTCAAACACGGGAGAGTCTGGCTTACGGATGCGGAATTTCACTCGATCGTCACCCCCATGCTGCGGGCCGTCCCTTCGATCACCCGCATGGCGGCGTCGAGATCCTTGGTATTGAGGTCCGGCATCTTCACCTGGGCGATCTCTTTCACCTGGGCTTTCGTAAGGGAGCCCACTTTGTTCTTGTTCGGTTCGCCGCTGCCCTTCTCGATCTTCGCACGCTCGATGATCAGCGCAGACGCGGGGGACTGCTTGAGCTCGAACGAGAAACTGCGGTCGGTGTAGACCTTGATGACCACCGGCACTACCTGACCCATCCGGTTCTTCGTCTTGTCGTTGAACTTGGTGCAGAACTCCTGAATGTTGATCCCGGCCTGTCCGAGGACGGGTCCGAGAGGAGGTGCGGGGTTCGCCTGCCCGCCGCGTGCCTGAGCCTTGATGACCTTTGCGACCTGTTTTGCCATAGCCGCGATACTTTAGGTGTTGAGGTTTTCGGCGTCAATGAAGAAGGGATGTAAAAACGCGGGAACTAGGGAAGTAGGGAAATCGGGAATATTGGGAAAAGGATTCATGAAAGAACCGAGTTCCCGAACCCGAGTTCCCTAGCTCCCTAATTCGTCAGTGCTTCCACCAGCGTATACATCGCTTCATCCTTCCCCGGTGCGATGTGGAACTCGTACAGCCGCTCGCGGACGCGCACGAAGACGAACCGCTCCTCACTCAGGGCGGGATCGAGGAAGGTCAGGAAGTTCCTCGGAGGCTTGCCGGCGGGGGATTGCATCTCGTCTAAAAGATCCCGCACTTCGGGCGAGAAGAGCGTGTGCAGGGAATCCTTGAGCACGAGGAAGACCTCCTTCACGTTTGGCGTCTCGATCCAGGCGAGGAGCCCCGCACGGTCACCATTGAGCAGCAGCACGCGCGTGGTCACGAGGGACTGCTCTTTCACCACGGCGGAGATCAGACTTCGTTGGTCGGTTTCTTCGGCAGTGAAATTGAGCTGCGAGACGATCGTGAGAGGATCTAAACCCGATTTCTTCGTCACGGCTCCTTCGGGCGGAGTTTCCGACGAAGGCGGCGGCGGGGGCAGCACGTCCACCGGGGTGGGCACGGGAACCTCCGGCAGAGGAAGAGCAGCTTCGGAGGACGGGGGGAGGGGGATTTCCTCCGGTTGTGAGGCCAGACTCGATGCGGATGCAGAAGAGGAAGAAGCCTGTCCGGCCGGAATCGCGGGCATGGGATCGACGAGGAGCGCATCAGCCGCTCCGAATGAGAAGAGGGCGAGGAGAAGACCGCCGGTGAGCAGAAGGGAGCTTCGCTGCATGGGCCTCACTGGAATTCTATCTTATTCCCGTGCCCGGAGATCTGCTACCCTAGTGATCCATGGCACTGGCTCACCAGATGAGGCACACCTCCGCCGCCGCGCCGACGAAGACCGCCCGCGAGAGCGAGGTCTTTGAACAGACGCTCCGGCCGAGGACCATTGCCGAGTACGTGGGGCAGAGTGACATCAAGGGGCATTTGCTTGTCCACATCGCTGCAGCCAAAACACGGACGGAACCCCTCGGTCACACGCTCCTCCACGGGCCGCCGGGGTTGGGCAAGACCACGCTCGCGCACATTCTGGCACACGAGATGGGCGCGCAGATCCGCATCACCAGCGGTCCGGCCATCGAGAAGCCGGGGGATCTGGCCTCGATGCTCACGAATCTGCAGCAGGGTGACGTGCTCTTCATTGACGAGATCCACAGACTTCGGCCGGTGATCGAAGAGGTGCTCTACAGCGCCATGGAGGATTACGCCCTGGACCTCGTCATCGGCAAAGGGCCGTCGGCGCGCTCCATGCGCCTCACGCTGAAGCCCTTCACGCTCATCGGGGCCACCACCAAGGCCGGATCCGTCTCTGCCCCGCTTCGTGACCGCTTCATCCACAACTTCAAACTCTCCTTCTATACCCCTGCCGAGATGGAGCAGATCGTGATCCGGTCGGCACGCATCCTATCGATTGCGTTGGAAGACGGAGCCGCCGATCTGATTGGCAGTTCCAGCCGCGCCACCCCGCGCATAGGTAACCGTCTCGTCCGTGCCATCCGCGATTTTGCCCAAGTGAAGAGCGAGAAGACGGTGACGCTCGATCGGGTGCGCTGCACGATGGAAGCGCTGGGCATCGATGACCGCGGACTCGACCGCACCGACCGCGCGATCCTGCAGGCGATCATCGCGAAGTTCGGCGGAGGTCCCGTCGGTCTCTCGACGCTGGCTGCCGCGACTGCGGAGGAGGAAGAGACGCTGGAGGATGTGTACGAGCCGTACCTGCTTCAACAGGGCTATCTACAGCGCACGCCCAAGGGTCGCATCGCTACACCTCATGCGTACAGCCTGCTCGGGATGACGATGCCTGAGGGGGCGCAGAAAAATTTATTTGTTTGATGGCTTTCCACCTTTGTCGCGACAACGCAGGGATCACTTCCTCGTTGGCTTTCGTATGAATCTGTTTCTTTCGTCAGGGGACTTAGGGAACCTTGTTCGCCTGCCTGCCGGCAGGCAGGGTTCCCTCAGCCCCCCGACACCCCCCTCACCCTCCTAACCCAAACTGGGCGGGAAACCTGCGGGTTTCCCTCCCCTCCAGTCCCTCCCTTCCAATCGGTTATGTGTGTGTGTTTTGTCTACTTTGATGCCATTACGTTCTGAATAGCTTGCTGTATCTTCGCTTCAAATTTCGCGCGCGAAAAATCCTCCGCCCTCGTTCTGCACGCGTCCGTGTCGAAATTTTCCCGCCTGAACTTCTGCAGGGCCTGTGCGAGAGACTCCACGGTCGGCGCATCGAAGAACGCGCCAGTCTTGCCTTCCATGATGGTTTCGAGCGGTCCTCCCGCACGGTAGGCCAGCACCGGTGTTCCGCAGGCCATGGACTCAAGTGCGACCAGATTGAAGTCCTCCTCGCCGGGGACAATCGTTACTTGGGCCGAGCGGTAGAGATCCTTGAGCTCATCCAAGGCGCGGTAACCGTAGAACTCCACATTGTTGCCTGCCATACGTTTCAGGCTTGCCATAGCCGGCCCCTCCCCCACGATTTTCAAATAGATTCCCGCCTGCTCGCAGGCATGGATGGCGAGGTCGATGCGTTTGTACGGAACGAGGGTGGAGACGACGAGCGCATAGTCGGGATGCTCCATCGCTCCCGGAGGAGGGGAGGACGCAAACCAGAAGTCGTCGACCGGCGGATAGATCACGTTTGATTCTCTTCTCCAATACAGCTCAATGCGGCGTTGTACCTCTTGAGAAGCTGCGATGAGGTGATCGGGCCGGTCGGCCGCTTCGCTATCCCAGATGCGCAGTTGATGGAACGTGCGTTCGAGGAACTTCCGCCTGAGTGTTCCCAGCACTCCATGCTCCGCACGTTCCAGAACATCGTGCGTCCGGTCCCAGAGGTAGCGGGCGGGGGAGTGGATGTAACTCAGGTGTTTCGGTTTCCCGTTGGTGATGATGCCGTGTGCAAAGGCTGAGGAACTCGAGATCACCAGATCGAAGCCCGAGAAATCCCATGCCTCCACGGCAGAGGGAAACTTCTTGAGATAGAGATGATGATTGAAGCGATAGGGCGCAGGGAGAAGGGCGTAGGGCATCGGGAACAATTGATTCTGGAGGCCGCTCATCCGGACACGCTCCTTCGGGAACCAGTCGCCGAGTTTCTTCTCGTCATAGAGCAGCGTAAAGATCGGCGCATCGGGGAACATGTCCGCGAGCACTTTCGCGACTTTTTCGGCGCCACCCCGCATGGTCAGGAGCTCATGGACCAGGGCAACTTTCATCGGTGGCATTGTACCTGTGTTTCCCGGCCACCTTCAGATTTTCTTCGGGAAGAGGAGCGAAGCGATGACCGAGCCGACGAGACACGTCATGACGATGCCGAAGGAGGCGAACGAGGAGATTTCGATCCCGAAGATGTCGAGGAGCATTTTGCCGCCAATGGCGATGAGGATGATCGAGAGGCCTTTCTGCAGATGGTGGAAGCGGCGGATGATCGCCTCCAAGAGGAAGAACATCGCCCGGAGCCCCAAGATGGCAAAGATGTTGGAGGTGTAGACGACGAAGGGATCCTGAGAGATCGCAAAGACCGCTGGAATACTATCAATGGCAAAGACCACGTCCGACCATTCGATAATGATCACGACGAGAAAGAGGGTCGTGAGATACCACTTGCCCTCGCGCTTGAGGAAGAAATGCCCCGCATGCTCCGCATCCGTGAACCGGAAGATCCGGTGGGCCAGGCGGTAGGCATGATTATGGTGGAACTCGATGTGCTCATCGCGCTTCTCGAAAAAGAGCTTGATGCCGGTGTACACCAGGATCGCTCCGAAGATGTAGAGCACCCAGTGGAAGTGCGAGATCACCACCGCGCCCAGCCCGATGAAGATTCCACGGAGCACGAGTGCTCCCATGATTCCGTAGAAGAGCGCGCGGTGCTGGTAGCTTTCCTCGATCTTGAAGTAGCTGAAGATCAGGAGCATCACGAAGAGGTTATCCACCGAGAGCATCTTCTCGGTCACGTAGGCGCTCAAAAACTCCACGGCCTTTACATGGTCGTAGATAAAGAAGATCCCCACGGCGAAGAGAAGCGAAATTAAGATCCAGCAGATGCTCTGAATGGCTGCTGCACGGAGGCCGATCCGGTGAGCCTTGCGGTTGAGGATTCCGAGGTCGAGTGCGAGGAACGCGATGACCGTGACCGCGAAGACCAAGGTGAGGAGGAAGCGGGGAGACATTTTTTAGGGGTGAGGAGTGAGGAATTGGGATTGAGGACGAAGGTCGTATCTGTTTGTTGATTGTTGAGAGTTGAAGGTGGAGTGTTGGGCAAGCGGACGACGCAGTGTAGCGTGTTCTCTCGCGCTCTACCTCTCTCGCGCGTATAATTCTGCCGTTGCCACGTGGGTCGGTAGCTCAGTTGGTAGAGCAGTGCCCTTTTAAGGCATTGGCCGAGGGTTCGAATCCCTCCCGACCCACCAGTCATTTCTGGGCTGGCGGGTTTATTGTCCTCGATTAATCAAGGAGCTCTTCCCGCGTCTCTCGTCTCCAGGCTTCCTGCTCATTCTCCGGTTGTTGCTCGGCAATGCGACCCCTTGTTTCATCCGCAAGCACGAGGACGTCCCGCACATCGACAACACCATCAAACTCCTCCCCTGGATCGACTGTAAGATCTGATACCTCATTGCGGCGCATGTCTTCAATCTAACAGATGCTTGTGCATCATGCACGATGTGTTCTTTTCTTTTGCATCGCACAGGCGCGCGAGTTTGCTATCAGTGCCACTGGCCACGAGCCGAAGGGTCCCACGATTGTGGATGAATGAGGATGACGGATTTCTAAAAATCGTTTCTGCCATCACATCGGCTTGGCGGAGTTTGCTAGACTCATAACCAATCTTACTTCTTTCCACTCTCCACCTATGTTCGGCAAATCCTTGTTCGGCATGGTCGCCGGTGTCCTGACGGTCGTCGGTGCCCTCAACTGGGGACTCATCGGCGTCGGCGTGTTCCTCAATCGGGATCTGAACGTGGTCCGCATGGTCACCGGCACCGTTCCGGCGGCAGAGGCGGTTGTGTACATCCTCGTGGGCTTGGGTGCCGTATGGGTACTCATCGAGTCCATTAGGAGATAAATTTCATGGAAGACAAACCTAGCGGTTTTCCTTCCATGATCCATCCTTTCCCTTTTAATGGACCGCTGCAGCGGCGGGGCCCGTCAGAGCCACCCGCCGCTTCGCGCTGTTTTCAAATATGTTTTGTCTTTGTTTGTGTTCATCGGCAGAGAGAGTGAACTGCTGTAGGCTATGCGGGTCCTTCGCTTCCCACAGCAATGATTGATACCCATTGTCATCTGGCCGACAAGCAGTTTGCCCGGGATCTTCCTCAGGTGATCGCGCGTGCGCGGGAGCAGGGGATTGACCGTATGATCACCATTGCCGATTCGGTTGCCGAGAGCAGGGCATGCCTTGCGATTGCGCAAAAGTATCCAGAGCTATTCTGCACGGTGGGCGTGCATCCGCATCATGCGAAGGACTGGCAGCCTGCAGATGCAGACACGCTCCGCACGATGGCGTCCTCTGAGCCGAGGGTGCGCGCCATCGGCGAGATCGGGCTCGATTATCACTACAACTTTTCGCCGCGCGAGACGCAGCGTCCCGTGTTCCGCGCGCAGCTTGCACTCGCGCAGGAGCTGAAACTTCCGGCCGTGGTTCACTGCCGCGAGGCGATTGCCGATGTGCGTGCGGATTTGAAGGAAATGGATCTCACCAGGATCGTGCTGCATTGCTGCACGGAAGCGTGGAGGGATGTTGAGGATCTGGTTGCCCGGGGGTTACGTCTCTCCTTCACCGGGATCGCCACGTACCCGCAGGCGGAAGAGATCCGGCATGTCATTCAACAGTGCCCGACTTCGCAGATCATGGTGGAAACCGACGCGCCGTACCTGGCCCCCGTTCCGTATCGCGGCAAACGCAACGAGCCCGCGTTCGTCCTCGAGGTGGCAAAGCTTCTCGCGCAGCTCAAGAACCTTCCGCCCGAGGATGTGGACCGCATTACTTCTCACAATGCGGTGGAGTTTTTCGGCTTACCTTCGTAAGATGGCCGTAGTGCGCCCGTAGCTCAACTGGATAGAGCGTCAGCCTCCGAAGCTGAAGGCTGTGGGTTCAAATCCCGCCGGGCGCACCACGTACAATCGCTCGCAGCGGCTCGCGATTACGTGGCGCTGCCACTACATCAAAAACATCAATTGCTCTTCCACAAGCGAGAAGCGATTTTATGTGTCGCGTGGGCGCGAAGCGCCTTTACGCG
>JAUSKD010000002.1 GCA_030647195.1 Candidatus Peribacter sp.
GCGTGCCTTGGATGTCCTGAAGGAGTACTGTGACCCGCCTCTATGGATATTCCTCAGACATTTCAGGATCTCGATGCCCGAAAGCTCGCCCATGAAGGATGGGGGGCGACAGTGGATATCGCGGAAATCATGCGCCAGGAAACGTTAAACACGCTGAGACAATTCGTGCACGGACTGTACATGACCGAGACGCTTCGCCGCGCGGGAGGAACACTGGAACAAGCAGCCACGACCCTCTCCAAAAGCTATCGGCAACACGGCTGGTCCGACACCGCAGTGATGCTTTCCATGCATCTCACTCAAAACCTCTTTCGGGAACTCCCACTTGATGAGTTCATCGCCAGATCGCCGAAGGATTTTCTGCGCCGCTACGCCCTGCCAGATGACGGGGAAATCCCGGAAGGTTGCATCGACAGCTGCGACCTACAGGAACACGACTTCTGGTACGGCATGCTCCCGGAAGGGCGGGAGCTGATTGTGACGGGCGACGGGCTGCAGCGAATCACGCAGCGAGTGATGGAAATGGAGAACATAGCACCCGAAGCGGTCCTAAATGACACACGCAAGCAGGAAACACTCGTCCGCACATTCGAGAAACAAACGAGAAAAGTGACGGAGCAGGCTATTCGTACCGTCCTTGCGGAACGCCTCACGACCCGCTCCCTGTTGGATCGGGACCGGATGATCGATTCCGTCCACCACATCGCGATGGATGCGGCGTTCAAGCTGTTTCAACTCCTCAAGAGTGAGAGAGGCCAATCATTGTCCGACGACGGTCGAGAAGGTCTGTTGTCATGACGTCTCTGTCGGCTTCCCTTCAATCGAAAAGGGCGAGAGTGTGACAGACATTTACAAATAACGAATAGAGGAACCACGGCGTAATCCGCCGCAGCCGGATGAAGCCGGATGACGGATATTTACCGGAAATGAGAAAAATGGTATAATTGCATTATGAAAAACAAAAAACAATTGAAGGGGTATTTGAAGATGGTTTCCTCTCTCTGGAACGAACAGCCGTGCTTGTACTTCAACGGTCCGGAAGTCCCCGCTGTTCCCGAGGAACAGAAGGAGACGAAACAGAAAGAGCAAACAGACCAGCCGACTCCACACGGTGCCACGTACCAACCGGAACAGGAGCAAGCGCATCGAGCGCGTGAGGAACAAGCGCTCCGTGGCATCGAGAGTAAAATGGAGGGTAAGTCGCAGCGGGAAAATGCCGAACTCATCAATAAATTAAATGCCCAGCTGCAGCAAACTCTCAATTCCTATCCGGAAGGCCTGAAACAGAACAAAATGTATCGTAACGTGATCGCACGGTTGAGCTTCGGGGAAGAAAAGGGCAAAACCTTCCTTGCATGGGACATTCCCGAACAACTCAGGGAACTGCTCAATGAGCCCATTGGCAAAGATATGCTGAACACCATGCTCGCAGGCTACAACATCGAAGTGATGCCAGGTGGAGAAAGCGTGCGCTTGTACGAAACTCCCGAACATCTCGAGCGGGCGATGAAACGGCTGCAGACCATGATGAGCTCAGGCCCTGTGGAGGAAACAAAGGAGCAACGAGCGACATTCGATCGCGAGCAAAAGGTGACACTGCGCCCCGCTGCCCTGATCGAGCAGGGAAATCTGGCCGAGGGATTGAAGGAGGAAGAGAACTACACGAAAAAGGTGAATGAGATTAAAAAAGAGCTCCCGGCGGACTTCGCAAAAACCCGTCTCGGCACGCTCCTGCTCAACGCCCGGTTCGTCACTGATGGATCACAGGTGAAATGGGTCGTCCCCGAAAAGTGCGCGGCAGAATTCCGTCTGTTCCGCAGAGACATCCCCAACCTCTTCGAGGGGGAAATCGAGAAAGACAAGGAAGGGAACTACGCGCTCACGCTCAATGAGCGCAGTGCAAGGGATCTGCTCTTCCTGCTCGCGGATCACACCCCGCGCGGAGGTGGCATCGACTGGGAAAGACCGGAAATGCAGGAGTTCGCCAAGAAGTATCCGGAAGTGGCAACGAAAATGAAGCTGCCGGAAAGCGAGACTCCCGTCCCGGAACGGGCGAGCCTGACCTCGATGCAGCAGTACAGGAGAGTCAATGACGCAACACGCTGAACGGCGTGGACGAAGTACAGACCTCCTCAGGCAGCCGTCAGGGCAGCCTGCAGTTGTTCGAGCGTTTCAAACTGCCGGCCTGAACGCACCACGGATTCCATGTTCGCCACCGTGACTCCCTCGTACGCCCTGCCCCCCTCCCCCTGCAGGTGGAGCGTCGTCGAAACCTGTCCGATATCAACCGCGCGGCACGCATCCTCGAAGGTCACTGCTCCATCCTTCCACTCCCGCCCCAACTCCCGCGCCAGGTAGAGACGCGAGGTTGCGAACCGCACATCTCCGGCCCCCGTCGTATCCCTGGCAGGAATCTGAGCGCAGGGAGAGAGACAGTTTTTGGAACGGATTTCGCCCGCCGCGGGCTGAAAGACCACGTAGCAGCCGTCGCGGTGCGTGACCGTAAAGAGCCGGGGTCGCCCGGGCGTGAACATGTATGCCTGCATGCGTCCGCCGATGAGTTCAAGGGCAATATCTCTCTGGTCCGGGGGAATATCCTGCACATCCCTCCCCAAGAAAAGGCGCGCGGCATCGCGATAGTTCGCATTGAAGACATCAATGTGCGAGAGGGCCGACTCGACATGCTGTATCTGTGTGGGACCGTGCATATCCATGCTGACCATGGGGCAGAATGTCTGCAGACGGCGCACGAACTGAGCGAGCGTGGCCCCCTGATCGCGGTCCATCCCGAAGGGGAAAAGCCCGGGATAGGAAACATTGACGTTGAACGGCTGATGGGCGGCGATCCGCACCAGCTCCTCTTTGGTCGGCATCCACTGACCGCTCTCACCCGGCCGAAAGCGGATGGCGTAGGTCCCCTTCTCGATCCCATCTGTTGCCTCACCCTGCAGACGCACATGCGAGAGCCCGCTCTTGCCACCCGGAATGACATCGATCAGGCTCCGATCGAGGTCCGGATGCAACATCGAGAGATAGCGGTCCCCGGCTTCATCATCCCCCACCCGCGCCATCACCCCCCACACCGCCCGGCGCGTCTCGGCACTCGTTTGTGCGATCGCTGCGCCCAATTCCTGCTCCTGCTCTCCGACTGATTCGTTTGCGAGAATCCGCGCCAGCGCATTCGCCCCGTTGGCAATGCCTCCGGCAACGAGAAGATCCGCCCCATCGAAATTCGGTTCCTGAAACTGCTCGTCCGTCCCCTGTACCCGTCCATCCGGACTCACCCATCCCACATTCCCGAGAAGAGGATCACTCTGCAAATTTTCATGGAGAAACTTCGCATCCAACGCCGTTGTTCCGGCTTCAATACCCAGAAGTCCCCCGGCCTTCGGATCATGGAGCAGGGCAAGCCCCTTCTGCATTCCACCCTCCCTAAATCCCCAGGAACGCAGAAGATCCTGGTCATCGGGTTTCCGAGAGAAAGGCATACCTTCGCGCATGGGATGGTTGGAAAAAAGGAAGCGAAAATAGAGCGCCTCTCTCTCCCTGTCAATCGGCACTGTTTCGTTGACCGATCCCCGCCAAATCCGTACCCTCTTCCTGTTTACCGGGCGATTAGCTCAGCTGGTTAGAGCGCGACACTGATAATGTCGAGGTCAGTGGTTCAAGTCCACTATCGCCCACCATTCAATTCTCCGATATGTTCTACGTTTACGTTCTTCAAAATCCAAAAGGAATTCTCTATAAAGGCTATACAAGTGATCTTCAAAAACGACTTGGTCAGCACTCTTCCAACAAAAGCTTCCCATCTTTTACATGCAAAAGAGGCCCATGGAAGCTTGTGTATAAAGAGAAATATGAAAACCAGAATGAGGCCAAGGATAGGGAGAGTTTTTTGAAATCTGGAAAAGGAAGGGCATTTTTAAAAACAGTTCTAGGGCGATTATCCGCCAAGGCGGATGGTTAGAGCGCGACACTGATAATGTCGAGGTCAGTGGTTCAAGTCCACTATCGCCCACCACACTTCGCTCCCTGTGGGGAGCTTCGCGTGGCAGGCCATATGCCTGCCTTTTTCCGCGAAAGCGAAGTGTGCCCCGCAAAGCCCACAGGCGAAGTGGGGCACATACAGTGGTCACTATCAAAACAGCACCCACCAACAAACTCCCTTATCCATCCTTCTCATCAATAATATCTCCGACGAGCTCTTCGAGTACGTCCTCAAGCGTTACAAGCCCAACGGTTTCACCCTGGTCCACCACCATGGCAAATTGTGCGGTATTCTTGCGAAGAAGATGGAGCAGGTCATCACTGCGCATCGTGCGCGGAACAGACGGCACTTTTCGCATGATACTCGAAACGGATGCCGCCTCTCTGCCGTGTGCCAGCGCCTGGAGGATATCGGCACCCAACACATAACCGCGCACATCATCGAGAGAGCCGCCGATGACCGGATAGCGCGAATACGGATACTCGAAGACCAGTCTCGCGGCGCCCCGGATTGTAGAAGTGACGGAACAGGCAATGATTTCGGATACCGGTGTCATGATGTCGGCTGTTAAACGATCATTGAGAACAAATGCCCGGTGAATGAGTTCACGTTCATCAGCATCAATGTGACCCGCACCCTTCCCCAAATTCGCAAGAGCCCGGATTTGTTCTTCGGTTCCCACTTTCCGCTTATCAAACCCGAACCGGCGCACCATTCTCTCGAGGGGCCACACAATCGGGAGCAAGATGGCGACAAGACCGCGCAGGAACGGGGCCGCCATTCTGCTGATGCGTGGCGCGTAGTGTGTGCCGACTGCTTTGGGAATGATCTCTGAGAAAATGATCGTCAGGAATGTCAGGAGCGCCGTGATGATGCCGATGATGCTGCTGCCGAAGATGGCTTCCGCTCTCCTCCCTGCCAGAATCGGCCCGAGGATGTTGGTAATGTTGGTGAGGATAACGATCACGATAATCGCACGCGTGATGTTCCTGAGAAGATGTTTGAGCTCCATGGCTCCCCATCGCTTTTTAGAGATCATGACCTCCACTTCCGCAGGACCGACACTTAAAATGGCAGCTTCAATCATTGCGAAAAAACCGGATGCGAGAATGAATACGACGATGAGGAAGATGAGCTGGATCATGAATACCGATTCTAAATCCGATAGCGTCGGCAGTCCACCTCTGTTCATGTATTCGGCAGATACGCGAAGCTCTGCTACACTACCGCCCATGATGAACGACCTCTCCATCCTCTGGCAGAACAAAGACTTCGTGGCGAATGCTTACGGTCTCAACGGCGCGCTGGGTTTGCTCCTCGTGCTGGCGATCGTCGATTTGGCGCTCAAGGGCTGGGCACTGTGGCGGGCGGCACGCATGAGCAAGAAATGGTGGTTCATTGCGCTGCTCGTCGTGAATTCTATGGGCATCTTTCCGACGATCTTCCTCATCTTCACCAACGATCAGTACGCGAAAGCTGTGAAGAAGCGTTAGGAAGAAGAAAGTCGATCCGTATTGATTCTTCCAAAACGCACTCTAGGATAGAGGGCTGCTCTTTCACAGTGATCAATATTCAGCCTGCTCTCTCCAGATAAAGGAATATCGGCACCGCCGATTGATGGAGGGAGCGCCACCGCTGTCTTGGAGGTCAATTCCGATGAGCTGGCACAGGAAACGATGCCGCAGGAAACGCTACGATCCCAAGGTTCTTCTCGCAAACGGGCTCCCGTTGGAAGCCTGTCTCAGTTGTGCACAGAAAGGGCACATCGCCCTAGTCCCAATCGAAAAGATTGGGGAACACATCACGAGCAAGCACACGGCACGGCCGCCGAAGGTGCGCAGACGCAGGAGCGAAAGGACTCAGGAGCCGGTTACCACGACTCCGGCTCGTTCGTGGCCGTGGTACAGGTGAACCATCACCTGACCAGAAAAGACAGACGGTTCGGAGAGGCTTCGCGTACGCGAAGCCTCTCCAACCCAAAAGAGAGAGCGAGCTGAGCACTGATCACTCCCCTACTGCCTCACCCACTGCAGAAACGCGTCGAGCTCCATGGGATACGGCAAAAGCTTGCCGTTCTGCACGATGGACGAGACCCGCAGTGATCGGGCATCCACATCGAACACGTACGACAGGTCGCCTTTGGACGAGGAGAACAGGATGTCACGCACGGTGACACTCTGACCGTCTGACTTGGGCTCGATCTTCGTCTGCAGAGAGAAAAGCGCGCCTCCCTGCTCCAGGGCGGAAGTGACGATGGAAACGCGTTCGTTCGGATCGATGGGAGGGAGGGAGGAAGCCGAAGCTTGCCCTGACGAAGGAAGGGATGCCGAGGATGCCGAAGAGACCGAAGATGCCGGGGAAGCCGACGAGGCGAAGAGATCGACAGATGGTTCGACAAGCTTCTCAGCCTTCGCAAGGGATGCCTGCAGATCCGGCGAGAGATGCGCGCGAACCGGCTGCGCGAACGTTCCAAGCGCGCGGGCGAGCGTCCGGGCACGTTCGGGATACCCGTCCGAAACGTTCTGCTCGACCACGGGGAGCAAATGCAAGAGCAGCGGCTCGACGAACGCAGCTGGTTCCTTCTGTCCGGCGATGAATCCACTGACCGCCTGCTCCCACCAGCGGACCACCACGGGCGAGAATCCCTGCGGAGCACGGTCGGCCTGGGGAAGCCCGAAGGCGAGCAACGCCAGCTCTTCCTGCGTCAACGCGGGAACGCCTGCCGTCCACGCACCCGTATGCAATGCCGGATGGAGAGCGGCCAGCAGCCACAGATCATGCCGGTCAGCAAGAAACTGAAGCAGTGACGGTCTCAGCCCTGCTGCGCCATCTGCGGCGCGTCCTGCAAGCGTCACCAGAACAGAGAGACTGCGGGCGGCGGTGAAGGCGGAGCGGTACGCGGGACGATCGAGGAGCGCACGTGCGCCGGCGTCATCCTCCTGTTCGATGCGCCATCGCAGGGCACCCAGCACTTTCAGTCGCCACGCTTCGTCCCTGCGCTCCTGCGCGGCAGGGAGCTCCAGCGCCGAATGTGACTCTTCGGGAGGGAACGAAGACTGCGCCCGGGGCAGTACATCCGCGACGGACGGAAACTGCTGCAGGGCGAATATCCGGTCCCTCATGAAGTGCTCCGGCAGCGGTGCAACCGTCCGCGCAGCACGCCATGCGGCGAATCCGGCTTCAAGACCGGTGAGCGGCCCGGCAATGCGCAGCTGCATCCCAACCGGCACCACTGCCCTTTGGCCCGAAACGGATACGAGCACAGGCGCCGTGATCGCCGAAACAGTCGTGGATGCGTCTCCCGCCACAAGGTGGAACGCGCCTTGAACCGCCAGGATGTCGCACGAAGGCGTGCGGATCTGGACGACACTCTCGGAACGCACCAGAGCACTGCCGCGTCGAAGGAACGGGGCCGCGGATGCGGTATCGAGTACACTGTCTTCACCCAACAGAGCCTGGGCGCCATCGGATAACTGCATCACCTCCTGCCCGGACGCAATTGAGGCACGGAGGGAAGATGATGGGCCCGAAAGAGACACGAATGAAATTCCCAGCAGGGCAAGGAAGAGGGGGAACGCCACGAAGTGCCGGTGTCTGAGGTGCGTATTTGTCACGAAGAGGTTTGTGACTATTTCCTCTTAGAATAGCAGAAATCGCCTTTTTCTTCAACGCAAAGACCTTGCAGGAAACAGGAGAAACTTGCACCCTCACCGCATGAAAGTCCTTGGGATTGATCCCGGCCTTGCGACAACCGGCCTTGGGCTGATTGAAGCGGATGAACGGCAGAAATTGACCGTCGTCGAATGGCTCACCATTGCGACACCCGCAGGACTTCCCCTTGCGGACCGCCTGGAAGAAATCAGAAACGATCTGCTGACGTACCTGCAGGAGCACAAGCCGGATCTGGCAGTGGTGGAGCGATTGTTTTTCTCGACGAACGTCAAAACCGCCTTCGACGTGGCACAGGTGCGCGGCGTGATCCTGCTCACACTCGCCGAGCAGAGCATCGCCTGCCTGGAGCCCAATCCCCTCACGCTCAAATCCTGCATCACGGGGGACGGCCGCGCCGACAAGCGTCAGATGCAGAACATGATCTGCCGCATCCTAGACCTCACAGAAATCCCCAAGCCCGATGATGCCGCGGACGCGCTGGCGCTGGCGGTCTTCGGGGCGCTGCAACAACGAGGATTAGGAATAGGGGGTAGGGGATAAAATCTTCAAGGAACCTTGGTTCCAAGAATTCAAGGAAGGAATCGGGATCCCAAAACTCCAAGGAACAATGCGTCTTGGGATCTTCGTCTCTTGGGATCTTCCTTGTATTCCTGGTCCCCTGCAATCCCGAGACCTTAGGGCCCTACGCCCTCATCCTGCGCCCCGGCTGTTCCATGACCTTCCCCGACCGCACTTCCCACACCGTCGCGGAAGAGATCCCGGGCACGTCGTGCGTCGTCGTGAGGAACACCTGATGGCCCTTGAGCGACGTCACCAGCCGCTCCTGATGTGTCTGATCGAGCTCCGAGAAGACATCATCGAGCAGGATCAGCGGCTTTTCGCCGCGCCGGACCTCCATGTATGAAACTTGCAGAAAGAGCAGTGCCAGCACGGCGGTGCGCTGCTGCCCGCGCGATGCGAACGAGGCAAGCGAGCGGCCATCCGCATCAATGCGCCAGTCGTGCCGGTGCGGACCGATGGTCGTCGATCCGATGAGCTGATCCCGCTCGCGGAAGTGGAGAAGGTCGTGTGCAAGCTCCGCCTCGATCCCCTCGCGGGTCGTCGCACTGCCATGACGATCGTAGGTGAGTCGAACCTCCTGCCACGATTCCCCGAGTGAACGGAGTTCCTCTTCGAGCGACAATTGCAGCACTTTGAGCAGCTCTACGTGCGCGAGCGTGATGACCGCACCCTCCCGGGCAAGCCCTTCCTCCCACACGGCCAGATCCTGCGCGCGACCGGTCCCCTCCCGGATGCGACGAAGTAAGGCATTGCGCTGCCTGAGCAGTTTTTGATAGGAGGCAAAGCTGGCAAAAAATTCCGGCGAGACCTGAACCAGAAGATCATTGAGCAGGTCGCGACGCCGCGATGGAGAACCCAGGAAAAGCGAAAGATCCTGCGGAAGGAATGCAACGACAGGCAGGACGCCCATGAGCCGGCCGATGGGCAGTCGCACGTCATTCACGAAGCCCACGCGCGCACGGCGGGGGAGGCGCTGACTCACCACTTCGATTGTCCTTCCCTCGCCCGTATCAGACCGAACCGCAGCCCGGATGCGGTAATGATCGGTTCCCCACGTCATGAGATCGTCCTCCTCCGCACCAAGGAAGGAATGGCCGCTGGAGAGAATCGAAATCGCTTCAAGCAGGTTCGTCTTGCCAGCCGCATTCTGGCCATGCAACACATGCAAATCCCCTGCTCCGAACGCAAGCTCGAAAGAGGGATACGATCGGAACTGCTGGAGCGTGAGGGACTCAAGACGCATGGAGCGTTAGCGTAGCAGATTGCCTTCGCCAATGAGGGAACGAATGATCTCGCGGTACTCTTTGCGCTTGATGTACCGGGGCAGGTCGGCCTCGGTCACCCAGATGGAATCATTGATCTCTTTGCCGTCCACGGTGATCTGTACATCCGGCTCAACCTCGGCGAACACGAACCTGATCTGCTGCCCCTTCACGTGATCCGGACGAAAGCGGCGGTAGGAGGGCGGATACTCGTACTGATAGATGCGCGCACTGCTGCCGATCAGGCGCGCGGTGATCCCCGCCTCTTCCTTGAGCTCACGCAGGGCCGCCTGTTCGGTATTCTCTCCGGACTCCACCCCGCCCTGCGGCAGTTGCCACGCATCGTTCTTGCGCGGTTTTCGGAGCAGCAATATCTCCGTGCCGTTTGCCCCGCTCCGGAAGACGACGACGGATGCACACTGACGATAGACCTCTGTTGACATAGCCAGAGTATAGAAGGAAGTGTTGCGATGATCGAATGGGAGAAAGGTGAGAAAAGAAAGAAAAGGCAAAAAAAGAACATCCTTCCTTACCTTTCTGCCCTTCCTTACCTTTCTGCCCTCACTTCGAATGTCTCTCTTCCTTCAGCTTGGGCTTCACGTGCTTGCGGCACACGGAGCAGTACTTCATCAGTTTGCCCGCGTGCTCCTTCCAGGCCACGCCGGTTTTATCCTGTTTGTGGAAACGAATGGTTCCCACTCTGTTGCCCGATTCGGGGCAGAGGACGGTGAAGACGGTGCGCTTTCCGCGTGGCATAACGGGCGTAGGGTAGAGAGGGAATGAGGGTATTGCAAGAAAAAGGGAGGTATTCGGAAGCTGTGAGCTGTGAGCTGATAGCTAAAGGCTCACCTCAAAGCTAACAGCTAAAAGCTAAAAGCTCGTCCCCTGCTCTCTCAACTTTGCAGAAACCCAAACACCCCACTCACTGCGACCGCCCCCTCCCCCGCCGCCGTCACGAACTGGGCGAAGTGATTGCTGCCGCCAGAAACATCCCCCGCCGCAAAGGCACCGGGGACACTGGTCTGCATAGAGGCATCAACTTTCAGGTAGCCGCGTTCATCCAGAGCACAGCCGAGTGTCTGCGCCAGAGCCACGGCGGGCAGAGCACCGATCTCAACGAAGACGCCGTCCACGGCGATCTTGTCCGATCCTTCGAAGGGTTTGTCGAGGACGAGCTCCGTGACCTTCTGATCGCCCTTGATTTCTTTTATCTGCCGCTCGAGCACGAGAGTCACATTGTTCTTTTCCCGAAGCTTCTGTACCCAGTAGGGCTCGGCGCGGTACTCCTTGCGACGGTGAATCAGGTACACCCGCCTGGCCACCTGCGCGACGATTGCCGCGCCCTCGACCGCACTGTCCCCTCCCCCCACCACCGCGACGGTCTTCCCCTTGAAGAAGAAGGCATCGCACGTGGCGCAGTACGAGACCCCCTTGCCGGCGAATTCCTTCTCGCCGGGAACATCCAGATGACGTTTATTCGACCCCGTCGCGAAGATGACCGTCCTGGCCTCCTCGGTCTTGCCATCGGCGAACGTCAGGCGAAAGCCCGCCTTCGTTTTCTCGACCTTTGAAACGCGTGTCTGCCTGAGCGTGACCTCCGTAAAACTCGCCGCATGCTTCTTCATCCGTTCCATCAATTCCGGTCCCGTCACTTCGATGTCGCCGGGCCAGTTGCCGACCTCCGCGGCCGTAATCCCCATGCCGCCCTCTTCCTCGCCGACAAGGAGGGTGGTGAGCTTGTACCGCGCGCTGTAGATCGCGGCGGTGTACCCGGCGGCCCCGAGACCGATGATGGCTGTGTCGAACATCGAGCACAGTATACAGGGAACAGTATGCAGTATGCAGACAATCTCTGTTTCTACATGTTCACACTTCTGTTTCTGCGTCCTGCTTTACAAGGTCCAAGGCAAAGAACTCATACTCACCACCATGCACACTCTTTCCTGTCGACAATTTCTCTCCTGATAAATTTGCCCGATAGCGATCGTATGTCTCCTGATCAATGGGAACAAATCCAGAATGCCCGGCATTGGCTTTCACTTCTGATTTTTGAGTGGACCGCACGATAACTGCTTCCGGCGCGAGACGACGGATTTCTTCCATGACTTTCCCCATGGCCATCTTGTAGTACCCATGGTGACGATGATCGCGCAGCGTCACCGATCGCCCCGCCTCGTAGACGGGCCGTCCATCATCGGTTCTACCGATCAAGTGGAACCCTGCTATGGCAACTACTTCCTGCTGCGCTCCGACTGTCACCGCTGCAATTTGCTGCGTATCAAGAACCCCACGCATGCGCCGGTGCCATTTCTGTATGAGACCCGGCAACTCATCCGGAGACTTGGCGTACTCAAGTTCAGAATCGCGAGCGAGCCTGTCGAGCGTTTCGGGATCAAGCTGTCTCACCGCTTCCTCGCCATAGAGAACATGTGTATTTTCATCTGAGGCCACGAAAATACTATATCACAATTTATTGATTCAGTAAATAATTCGTCGCGAAGCGGTGGGTGGCTCTGACGGGACCCAGCGCTGAAGCGACACCACTAAGGGAAAGGATGGCGCATGGAAGGAAAACCGCAAGGTTTGTCTTCCATGAATAAAAAACCCGCTACCAATTCCATTGGCAGCGGGTGAGCGCTCTCTCGCTTTGCGACACTTCTCTTCCAGGCATCCTGCCCGGAAGCTGCGTACTAACTCCGCAGCGGCGGGAGAATCACCACGTCGATGCGGTACCCCGCTTCCGTGAGCTGACGATCGACCTCGAGATCGATGTGAAACGCACTGATGCTTGGTATCTCGACACGAATGTGCGAGGCGAACAGATGCAGCCCGCGGTCGATGCCGTCCAGGGTCACCAGAACGGGAACCCGTCCCAGCGGATCGAAGGACGACGAAGCCGAGAGGATCAGGGAGTGCCCGCGCAGCAGCCAGTACTCCCCTGCCGTGCCGTACTGCTCGTCGGCTGCGCAGAAATCCGTGGGAACCGGGGACGGTTCCGGGTCGGGGTCCGGCGCGTGGTACAGGGCCTCAAAGTAGAGGTCATGGATCCACGGCACATTGTCGGGTACCACGATGTCGATCTTCTCGAAACCGTAGTAGTCGGCTGCGCCGCAGCCAGCGTCCAGGTAGTCCCGGACACCATCCGCGTACGCACCGCCGTCGACCATGTTGCCCGAGAGGACATCCACGCCCTCTCCGCCCCACAGGGTATCCGGTCCGAGACCGCCCTGAAGCCAGTCATGACCGGCTTCGCCCCAGAGCTCGTCGCCCTGGTTGCCACCCACGATGTAGTCATTCCCTGACTCACCGGTGATGTGGTTGGGGAAATCCCGTGCACCGAAGACGCTGGTGTCGAGGTAGCCACCCCAGCACCAGAACTCCGCCTGAAGATTCGTGGCATCGATCTCGCACGGACCCCAGTAGCCCGCCACCGCCAGCTCGTTGATGCGGTACGGGGCCTCGTAGCAGTCGACGCGCGTGGTGCCGTTGTTGAACCGGTTCTCCACTTGGAGATCGACGAG
>JAUSKD010000009.1 GCA_030647195.1 Candidatus Peribacter sp.
TATTCTCCGCTATGAAATACCCGAAGAGCAGCACCGGCCTTCACACTGCTCTTTGCGGACGGCAAAGATGACAGGGGTATCACCGTGCCCCTGTAAGCTAATGGATAGACTGCCGCGCTTCTATCGCGGGTATCTCGGTTCAAGTCCGAGCGGGGGCACCAATCATTTCAAGCAAGCCCCGTCCCTCTGCGAAGCCGACTCGCATATCCCAACCCCAAACATACTCTGCACACCCAAGGACCCATATCTACTCGATAGAGGCTTTCGTGGGGTCCTCCACACTGCGGACAGAGGAAATGGTAGCGGTAGCCGTTACGGAGGTTCGTGATACTCCCACGAACACCGATCTCCTGTGAACCGACTTCCAACAAGGCTGAAACGGCACTCTTCGGTATTGCGGCTTTCAAATCACGAATACAGAGCCTCTCACATTGCTCAAGCAGGGGTTTTCGCATTGTTTTCGGAACCGGAAGATTTCTCTAAATCCATAGGGGAAGCGACTTGGTTCACCTGTTGATTCTGAGCAAAAAAGGCATTCTTAACCTTCACGTGGAGCGGCGGGGCAGAGAGATTGCGGAGCGCCTGTGAAAGACGAATGATCTGATCGTTCGCGACCTCAATTCCCTTTCTCGTTTCCTGCATCAGTTTCATTAAATTTTCGTTGAAGGTATAGGAGAGTTTTGGGTCATCATCCGCCATATCTATTTTGTACTTCGTACATTGAAAGAGTCTCTCATAGGACGCAGCCATGCTCCAAGCTGCTACCAAACGGTCAAGGAGTAAGTGTTTCAGTGGTGTCATACTGCCATGCTCGGAAGATAGCTCCTTGTAGAGCCTCAGTGCGGAAGGTCGTAGATCTGCATCTGCTACGGAAGGAGAAAATCCATTCTTTTTGACAACAGAGAATGCGATAAATTTTTCTTGGAGATCCTTGTACTCCTCGTCCTCATTCTTGGTGCGATTCTTCCTTTCGTGGAGTTTCCAATACGCCTTCTCGATAATCCGATCTTGATAGTCTTGCTCGGACTCTTCTGGCTTCCTAAGCTGCTCTTTCTTTACGAGGGCAAGTGTGGTTGGCATTCCCAAATTATACGTCGAAATCCTTAGGCTTGCCCTCTTTAAGCAAATTTGACCCTGTGAGCTTCCATTCCTCATATTCAGGAGTAAATTCGCTATAGGTTATCCATAACCATCATGAATATGAAGAATTATGTACGATCCTTACAGCAAACAACCAAATCACAATTAGCGGAAAAACGCGTTCGCGTGGCCTTCTACATGAGAGTCTCCACTGCAGAACAGGTATTGGAGGGCTACAGTCCAGAATTCCAATTGCAGCAGCTTGCCGAGCACGTGAAGCGCAAGGAGTACAAAGGGTGGTACACGGACCCCAAGTGGCATTTCTTCGATATGGGCTCCGGCGGGAAGATTGAGGGTCGCCCAAAGCTGCATGAGCTCATGGAGCTCGTGAAGGAGGGGGAGATTGACCTTGTACTGGTATGGAAGATTGACCGTCTCTCCAGGAACCTCTCTGACCTCTTGGAGCTCTTTGAGACGATGGATCGCAATAACGTGGGGTTTGCCTCCATGAAGGAGGATCTGGACTTCACGGGAGCCATCGGGAAGCTCATATTCCAGATATTCGGGGCTCTGGCGGAGTTCGAGCGTGAGAATATCCGCATGCGTACCGAGGAGGGGCGCAAGGCTTCCGCTAGGGCTGGGAACTATACGGGCGGGTCGATTCCTTTTGGTTTCCTTGATGTGCCGAATCCAGAAAAGGGGAAAAAGCTGCAATTGATTCCCACGGAAGGGAAAATCGTGAAGCAGATTTTCGAGTGGTTCGTTTTTGAGGATAAGAGCGCACGGTGGATCTCTCAGGAACTCAATAAGGTTGGGGTCCCCAAGGGCAAGGCGAACCGGCGGGCCAAGGATACGAAGTGGCACGAGTACACGGTACGCAGCATGCTCGGGTATGAGGAATACAGAGGCGTATTCATTACAAATCGCTTTAAGAAAATCAGCAGCACCCCACGCAAGTACGAGGAGCTGCCCAAGGACGAATGGATCATCACGCGTATTCCTCCCGTCATTGATGACATGCTCTATTACATGGCGCAGGAGAAGCTCAGAAGGACGGCTGCAAAACCAGGCAAGGGCGGAGGGAAGGAGCAGTATCTGTTACGTGGCAAGCTCGCAGAGGTGCCGAGCGGACGGGGCTTTGTTGGCTACCTCTCTTCCAAGAACACGAAGAACTACCGCAGGAAGCAGTACAAGGCGGAAGGGGTCTACCATCCAAGCGTGAGCGTGGCAGGCAAGCCTCTGGAGGAGTTTGTGTGGAAGCACATTGAGAAGGTCATTAATGATCCTGAGGGCTTTCTGAAGCTGCACAATGAGAAGAGGACCCGTCAGGAGCGCGAGGAGGAACTCAGTCAGCAGCTGCGAACATACGAAGATGCCCTTACGATGGTGAATGAGAAGATCGAGCGCGTGAAGAACGATTTCTATGAGGGGAAGATCGATACAGCCGAACGGGATAATTGGCTGGCGAAGTACGAGGACCAGCGGGAAGGCGCTTTCAAGGCGAAAGAGAAAGCAGAGCAGGAGCTTGGTCGCCTTGCTTCCTACAATGTTGCTTGCGATCACCTGAGGGAATTTTCCGCGAAGTTTGAAAAGGATCTCACAGACTTCACCTTCGAGCAGAAGCGCAAGATTGTGGACATGATCGTGGAGCGCGTGGAGATCACCGAGGCCGAACCGAGGGAGGCAAATGTGCTCCTCCGGTTCGATCCAAAGGAAATTGCGAGCAGGATTCCAGGGATCGAACCCTCTTTGCTCAAGAGTAAGCCAAAAAGAGGCGATCTGGTCGCTGCATACAAGGATGATGGGGCGAGCGATGGGTGTCGAACCCACGACCTCCAGGGCCACAACCTGGCGCTCTAACCAACTGAGCTACGCCCGCCACGGCGGTCGCGACCGCCGTGGCCCGCCACAAGGCGGTTGAAATGGCAGATCGCAGACCAATAACGAAAGACCAGTGAACACTGCTTGCGAGCATAACGACTCGCCAGCGCATGCATAGTACCAAACATTGCTGAGCTTTCCAGCCTCTTCAGGATTTCTTTTTGTTCTTCTGATCCTGCGAGATGTTGTCCGCGCGGATGATTGCTATGGGTGCGTCCGTTTCCTCCCTGTCCTCTGGCTTGTCCTCCGTAGCCTTGGCGGAGGAGGAAGCCTTCTTGGCAGGAAGAGGTTCTGGCAAAGGGGGAGGCGCAGGTTCCGTTTTCTTCACCCGTGCGCTCTCGGCCGGTTTTGGCGGCGCAGGCTTCGGTTCCACTGCCGGAGACGGTGCTTGCGGAGTTTCAGTCTGCTCTGCCGCGTCTTCTCGCGATTTCTTGTTGGCTCGATAACGTGCGCGCTTCTTGCGACGCCGTTCGCGCTCGGCCTCCGAAAGCTCCTTCTTCTCCTCTGTCGGCGGTAGAGGAGTTGCAGCTGCGGTCTTCTGTACAGGTGCGGGTGGCGGTGCGGAAGGAGCGGCGGGGGGTGGCGGTGTCACCGGCGCAGGTGGAGGTGTCACTGGCACGGGGGCGGGAGCGGGTGCCATAACGGGGGCCGGTTCCGGGGCAGAGGCGGAAGGTGGTGCAGGTGGTGCGACAGGTGCAGGTGCCGGAGGGGGAGTCACCGGTGCCGGCGGGGGAACAGGGGTTTCAACGATGTCCGGTGCAGCCGGTTCCAGCCAGGGAGGGAGAGGACGATTTTCTCTTCCGGCCGGTTTGGCAGGAGTTTCAACTTCCTGCTTCGGTACCTCGGGCGCGGGGAGAGCAGTCGAAACGGTCTGGCCGCGTTTCTCGGCTTCGTCGTGACCCTGCTTGAGCCAGCTCGGAGCTTCTTCCTCCTGGAACGTCAGCTCGCTCAGTTTGGCGGGACCTGTTTCGATCGCTTCTTTCGCCGGCAGGGGCTCTGCAGTGGGCGTTTCCGGTTCCTCTTCCACATGAGGCGCGGGGGAGACATCGATGACGGGCATCGGCGGAGCCGCGTCGGTCGTGACCGACAGTGGTGCAGCCTGATCGAGAGAGGGGAATCCTGCTGAGGGTGGTGATTTCTTCGTGGGTCTGCCTTTTGGAGGCGCGGGCGGTTCCTGGTCCAATTTTCGTTGCACGAGCTTGCCCACGAGCGTCACCGCGGCGAATCCCACAAGGATGGCGAGCAGCAGGCCGCCGCCGATCGTCGCAATCGAACGCAGATTGAAGCGGGAAGCCACTGCCGGGGCCGAAGAGGATGCGGAGGAAACCGCGGAGCTCACCTGTGCGCCGGAAGACTGTTCCGCCGGTTTCACATTCTCCACCGGCAGCAGTCCGGTAATGCGGAGAACTTCCTCCGTGGTGGCGAGATCGCGGGCCTGGAGCATGATCGTGTACTGACCGTTCTGCGCGTAGGTATGCACGGGACGATCGAGCATGCTCTGCTGACCGTCGCCGAAATCCCAGTAGAGCAGAATCGCTCTGCCTTCCGTCGAGAGTGCCGAAGCGTCGACCGAGAAGGCGAATGTCCCGTTGCCGCGGTCTTCGATGTGCACGTTTTCGAGTCCGCTTGGCGAGGGGATGGGGTTCTGTTCCGGGGTCTGCACGGGGGCGCTGCCCGCATACAGCCGGATGGTCTGGGTGACGGGGCCGCCCGGGCCGTTGCCGCGAACGGTGAGCGTGCGCTGCGTCATGCCGTCCGTGAACCACAGGCGCAGGGCGGAGCCGTCCGCCTCGAAGAATGTTCCGCGGCTGTCGTTGTCATTCGCAGCATCCCCGTCGCCGTTCGCATCCACCGATCCGTTCACGTCGATGCTGGACTGTACGGCGCCCGGCTGCGTGCGGACGAGGATGGTCTGCAAATCCGTCCCGATGACGGCGATGCCGTTCGCATCGAACGGAGGATTGGTTTCAATGAAGCTCTCCCCGCTGCCTGTCGCGGGCACGGGAGTTCCCGGAACGATGTGGATGGCAAAGGTGCGCTGCGTGATGGGGGTTTGATCCGCCGCGGTCACTTCCCCCCGCAGCAAAAAATCTCCGGCCTCCGCGAATCGTTCGCGGAAGAGCGGACCGCGGTCCGCCTGCACGAACGAGCCATCTCCCTTGGTGAGTGACCAGGCGATCTGGCGGTCGGACGCATCGGGAACGGCGAGGATTTCGAACACGCTGCCTGGGGCCAGCGTCCACGACTCCATGAGGAACGGCTGATCCTGCTCAATGGCCAGTGCGGGCGCGATGCAACAGAGGAGCGAGAGAAGGATCCCGATGCCGAGCCGTTGTAGTGTGGAAGGGCGATCCATTGTCAGCCGACGGTGTTGATGACGAACGTGACGATTGCACGGGCGATAAGGATGAGAATCAAGCCGATGATGGTGTAGATGACGATCTTCTTTGCTCTTTCCTTTGAACTCTCCTCCCCCAGTCCCACAATCATCCAGATGCCGGCGATGATGATGACCACGACAGCGATGAGTGCGACATAACTTAAGACTGCCAGGACGATTCTGACGATGGCTCCTCTCAGGTCCCCGCCTCCCCCGCCGCCCACATTGATCTCGTCGGCATTGCCGAGCCCGCTCTCCGCAGCTGCGATCCGCGGGAGCACAAATAGTATCAGAGAGGTGATGGTGAATCGGAGAGTGGTCATGGGATCAGCTGGCAAGGTGGATAAAAAACATGACAAGAACTTTGGCGATCAGGATGATAATCAACCCGATCACGGTGTAGAGCACGATCTTTTTGGCCGTGTCTTTCGCCGAATCGTTGCCGAGGCTCAGGATCAGGTAGAGACCGGCGATGATGATCATGATGACGGCGACGAGAGCGACGTACGTGAGTATTTTATTGACGATGTTCGCGATCGTCGTCCGCAAACTGCCTCCCTGGATTCCGTTCACCCCCAGGCTGTCCGCCCCCTGCTGGAGGCCGGGTCCGTTGTAGACCTGAGCGAGGGCATGCCCTTCAGGGATCGCCATAGGGATTGCGGCGATGGAACATCCGAGAAGTGCGGCGCAGAGCCAGAGACGGGTGCTCATAGGTGGGTGGTGAGAATCTTTATATTCACGTTTTATGATAGCATACTTTCAGCCTTTTTGCCACTGGCTCTTCATGCGCCCTTCGTCGCCCCGAAACCTTCTGCGGCAGGCCGATACTCCTGCATTTCTCGTGACCAATCTGACGAACATCCGCTACCTCACGGGCGCGGAGGTGAGTGCGGGCGCCGTCCTGGTCACGCCGCGGGGAATCCGGTTGTTCGTGGATCCGCGGTACCGTGAGGCTGCGGTGAACCGTGCCGCCGGATGGTCGGTGTGTCCGCTCGATGCTCTGGATCAGGCACTCGGACATATTCCCGCGTGTGGGTGCGAGGCCGAGGTGGTGACGCTCGCCCAGAAGGACCGATGGAGGAAGACATTTCGTTCCACGAAGTTTCTGCCAAGACACGGGGTCATAGCGCACTTTCGCCGTTCCAAGGATCCGGAAGAGCTGAAGAATTTTCGACGTGCACAGCGCATCACGCATGAGCTCCTGAAGCGCATTCCCGCCGCTCTGCGCACTGGTGTCACCGAGCGGGAAATCGCGTGGAAGCTGCGTCAGTGGGCGGACGGGCTCGGAGCGGATCAAATGGCGTTCGATCCCATCGTCGCGTTCGGGCCGCACACCAGCAGGCCCCATCACCACCCCACTCTGCGTTCTCTCAGGAAGGGGGACATCGTGCAGATTGACGTGGGCGCGCGGTTCAAAGGGTACTGCGCCGATCAGAGCGCCGTCTTCTTCACGGGGAGAAAAACGCAGGAGCAGGAGCATGCGCTCGCGGCCGTTTCTGAAGCGAAAGCAGCGGCACAGCGCATGGTGAAGGCGGGTGCATCGACGCACGCGCTCGACCGGCTGGCGCGGTCGATCTTACGGAAGCACGGTGTCGAAGAAGCGTTCGCCCACTCGCTCGGTCATGGGGTGGGACTCGAGATTCACGAGGGGGTCACCTTGAGCCAGAAACGTCCTGACGAGAAATTGCTCGCCTCCGAGATTATTACCATTGAGCCGGGCGTCTATTTTCCCGGGAAGTTTGGGATTCGTCTTGAGGACGAGATTGTTGTGAAAGATTGAAGTGTGCGGAATGGCTAAATTGTGAAAATGATAAATTGTTGTATTGAGATTATCTTTGCTGTTTGTGTGTAGTCAGAGAGAAAAATGGGATGTTAATCCGAAATAACAATGTAACAATGTAACCATGTAACAACTATCCGCCACCTTCCAAAACGGACAGCAACGTCAAACAAAGCTATAATGGTGGGAAATGCACATCAAAACAACCCCGCTCTATCGAACGCGCACGGCACGGCTGCCCAGACATCTCAAGGTGCTCATTGCAGCGCTTGCGCTGGTGGCGCCCGTCATGGCGGCGGGGGTGAGCAGGGACCTTCCGCGCGAACAGGATTTCATTCTCACGGCCTACTATTCGCCGTTGCCCGGGCAGTGTTGCTACGTCAAAGGCGGGTACCGTGCCGACAAAGTTCTGAATGGCGAAGGGACCAACGGCGCCGACGGCACAGAGGTGTATCCCGGCATGATCGCGGCGCCGTCGAGTTACGCATTCGGCACTGTTGTCGCGCTCCCCGGCATCGGCCGCTTTGCGGTGCATGATCGCGGTGGGGCGATTGTGGAACTTGATGGTGCGCACCGCCTCGACATCTGGGTAGGGTACGGCGAAGAAGGATTGGCACGTGCGCTTGCATTTGGCGTGCGGCGTGTGCGCGGGACGGTTTACGAAGTCGGCGGTTTTCAGCCCAAAGTGAAGAACCCTGCGTCTCGCCCTTCGCTGCGGCTCGGGCTTGAACGCAGGGCATCCCTCGCTACTCGAGATCGAACAGCTTGAGCTGAATTTCCTGTGGCTTCCTCCCCTGTTTCTCGATGTAGCGTTCGATGGTTTCT
>JAUSKD010000010.1 GCA_030647195.1 Candidatus Peribacter sp.
AGCCGGGGTTCATGAACCCCGGCTGCCGAAAGCGCTGGGTTCGGTGCTTTCGACGACCCCTTCAAAATCCCACCCTCATTCCAGACGAACGCAACTCCTTCACCCTCCGAAGCCTTGGCGGAGGAGGGCCTCCTCCGTGCCGCAGGCTCCACAGAGTCCAAAAGCGGAATGATGGTTTTCGCAAGGTCCTTGCCGACGATGTACCCGCGCCGGTCAAAGTGGAACATCTCGCTCAAGCGTTCGGGGAGGTTCTTTTCCGTTGTGGGGTACACATCCATCGAGGCATCCATCCCCTGCTCGCGGAAGTGCGCATTCCACTCTTTCAGGATTTTGGATGCATCGGGAACAGAGCCGATCAGGCCATAGAGCTCGCGATTGGGGGAAGTACGTGGCTTGGTCATAGGAGCAGTATGCCATAGAGTGTTGTCATCCTGAGCCCGTCAGTGTCATCCCGAGCTCTGTCGAGGGGCGACACTGTGAATATCATGGTTCGACAGGGCTCACCATGACACTTGTATGAACACAGCCTCGCAAATCATCGCTTGGACGAGTTTTGCCACTTTCGTGCTCACGGTGTTCCTGCACCTGCTTTCTCTCAAGCTTTTCCCCCGTTGGGGCCTTTTGGACTTCCCCGTACGCTACGGACTCACGCGTTCGCCGATCCCCTATCCAACGGGGATCCTCGCGGTTTTCGTGTTCCTCGCATTCTTCGTCACGTTTGAATCCACTCTCGCACTCAAGCCCTGGTCTCTGCAGGCATGCGGACTCATCGCCGGCATTGTGCTCCTCGCTCTGGTCACGTTTCGCGACGACCGCCGTCCCCTCCCCTCCTGGGTGCGGCTGATCACGCAAATCACGATCGCGGTGCTGATCTACCTCACGGGAACGCGTATCTTTACCCTCACCAACCCGCTGCCATGGTTAATCGATTGGGAAGAGATTCCCCTCTATTACCTGTCTCTGCCCATCGCCTTTCTGGACTATCCCTCGCTGCCGGGTGCGCTCTTCACGGCGTTCTGGCTCGGTCTCACCATGAACGCCCTCAACTGGTTCGACGGCATCCGCGGGCAGACCAACGTCGTCTCGGTGCTGGGATTCGTAACGATCGGACTCCTCTCGCTCTCTGACCGCGTGGGTGATTTTTCACTCGGCCTGATTGCGTTCGCGCTCGCCGGTATCGCGCTGGCGTGTCTCCTGTTCGACCGGCCCGGCCCCCTGGCACTCATCGGCGACACGGGCGCCATGTTCTTCGGGCTGATGCTGGGCGTACTGACGATCTTTACGGGAGGCAAAGTGGCGACGGGATTCCTCGTGCTCGGTGTGCCGCTGATCGATTCGTTCATCGTGATCGTGCGTCGGATTCTCAAGGGGAAATCCGTTTTCAAAGGGGATGCCCAGAACGAGCATCTGCACCACCGGTTGCTCCGCAGGGGCTGGACCGAGTGGCAGATCATCGCGCTTACGTCGGCTCTCGGTGCGTCCTTTGGTATCACGGCGCTCTTCCTTTCGACGACTGAAAAATTCCTGGCGGCACTCGCGCTCTTTTTGATCATGCTCCTGCTTTCCATCTACTCTGCAGAGAAACCCCAGTTCCCCAGTTCCCGAGTTCCCTAATCCCGTGCTCCACCACCTCATCGTCTACGTTCCCGTTGCAGCCGCACAGTCTGTGCGTGATGCGATGGCTGCATCTGGAGCGGGCAGGATCGGCAACTACGACAGCTGCTCCTTCTCGAGCACAGGGACGGGACGTTTTCGTCCGCTCAAGGGTGCCTCTCCGGCCATCGGAAGCATTGGAACTCTGGAGGAGGTCGAAGAAGAGCGGATCGAAGCTGTCGTGAATGAGGAAGACCTGAAGAAGGTTCTGGAGGCGATCGTGAAGGTTCATCCGTACGAGGAACCGGCGATTCACGTACTGCCTATGCAGGATTACAAAGACATTATGAAATAATTCGTCGCGAAGTTGTGGGTGGCTCCGACGGGCCCCACAACTGGAGCGACACCACTGAAGGGAAAAGAGAGCTCGTGAGAGAGAAACCGTAGGTTTCTCTTTCGCGAATTATTTCACGTATTTCATCGGCTGACTTTCCGAGCCAAACGGCATGGCCTCGATGATCAGCGTGCGTCGCCCGTGCGGCAGCACGCTGACTTCGGCGCGCCCGTTCGAGAAGTCCAAAACCGAGAGGGTATCGGGCTGAAAGTCCGCGCTCCCGAAGGAAGCCCGAAGCACGATGTCGCGCGTGAGCATCGGGGACGTCACAACGTTTCCATTGGCATCCAGCAGGGTCAGGCGCACGCGCTCCCATCCCCGGTCGGAGTACGAGCCGTCGTGCGTGATTTCTACGGACGAGACAGGTGTGCCCACGGCCGGCGGCAGCGCTTCATCGCGGCTCACCACCACTTCGCGCCGTTGCACCACTTCTCCCGTGGCAATGGGCAGCGAGGGTTCGGGTTCCTGCTCGGACGAAACACTACTTGAGGAGCTGGAGCTGGCCGCTTCGTGGAGGACCACGGTTGCCGTAGAAACCACCAGACGTGCTCTACGCTGCGCCACGCGGGACTGTACGCGTGAGAGCCAGGTCTGGCTGGCGATGCTGGAGGCGGCGGAAGACCGGGCGCTGATTGAACCGGCATCCACAACGGTGGTCACCGGTGCGTAACTGGCCTGCACATAGAGCAAGGGATTCACCGTGAAAGATGTTCCACGGTCGGCATGGAATCCGCGGTTGATCGCAACGGCGGTAGAGTATCCGGCTGCCCGCAATTCCTCAGAAGTGAAGGGCCAGTAGGGATGCCAGGGGGCATCGGCGCGGTCGATCTGAAAGTGCAGGTGCGGGCCCGTGGCGTCACCGGTGACCCCAGAGAGCGCGATCTGCTCGCCCTTGTCCACGATGTCGCCGACATTCACGAATGTGACGCTCAAGTGGGCATAGTTGCTATAGAGCACGGTTGTCTCGGTGGGATGACTGGGATCCGGAATATTCGGATGACGGATCACAACGGTCTTGCCGAATCCCGTTGCATCCTTCACTTCACTCACGACGCCGCTTGCAATGGAGCGCACTGGTGTGCCGATGGGCACGCGGATATCCACAGCCGGGTGACTGCCGGAGTTCTGCTCACCCGTCGTGTAGGAGCCCATGTAGCTGACGGAGTAGATCGCCTGGGCCTTTTCGTCATTGAGTGCCGACGTGTAGGGCGGCAGCGGAATGAGCATATCCTGCGGCACCTCGCGGAAGCTGTGTTCCTGCGGATTGCCGCCGTACCGGTACCAGCGCACATAATCGGGAACGAGGGCGATGGGCGTGACTGTGCCGGTGTAGACGATCAGACTATCATTGTCGTGCCCCATCACGGATTTCCAGAACACCTGCCACCCATGCTGTCCGATCATGTTTCCGGTCACAAATGCCAGGAGCGAGAGGATCGCCACCCAGAAAGACGTGCGTTGCGCCAGGTAGTGGAACGCATGCGGTTCCACAGATTTGTGCAACGGAGCGGCATGAAAGCCGAGCTTTTTGCGGGAGACGAGATGGGTCATAGAGGTGTCTGTTTGTCTGTTAATATAATAACATTTTGCTATAATTTCGTCAATGTCTGATTCCGTCACACTTTGGCTGAGGGATGCCAAAATGACCCTCTCCGCAGGGGCATCACTTGGCTCTACGCTCTATCGCGTTCCGGTGACGATTTCGCTGACCGGAACACTGGGTGCAGGCAAGACGACATTCCTGCAGGGGCTCGGGTCTGCACTGGGCATCACGCAGCGGCTGACGAGCCCCACGTACGCTCTGGAGCAGCGTTACCCTCTCGAGCATTTCGGGGAGTTGCTGCACATCGATCTGTACAGACTGTCGGCCAAAGACGCACTGCACCTCATCCATTCCTCGGATCATCACCACGGGATCCGCTGCATTGAGTGGGCGGACAGGCTGCCGGATGGAACGCCGGATGATGCATGCATCACCATTCACCTTTCGGAGCGGCAGGACGGAGCGGGCAGGGATCTTACAGTCACGTTTCAAGACATTGCCCTCCCCTCCCCTGAACAGGTACGCCGCTGGCGTGAGGAGGTCTGCCTTCCACACCTGATCGCCCGCCACTGCGATGCCGTTTCGGACGCGGCCGTTCGCCTCGGCGAGGAGCTGATACAGCGCGGACACATTGTCCGGCTCGGTGCGCTGAGGGCGGCGGCATCGGTGCACGATTTGCTGCGTTTCGTCGATTTTCACCGGGGGACAGGACATATCGAAAAAGAGATCAATCCCGACCATGAGCGCACGTGGGAGGAAGTAAAAGCCGGGTACCCAGGCCTGCATCACGAGGCAGCCGCAGCGAAGTTTCTCGTCGGAAAGGGATTCCCCGAGCTTGCCGAAATCGTGCGCGTGCACGGCCTGACACTGGCGGATTCCACGCGCATCACCACGGAACAGCGCCTGCTCTACTACGCCGACAAGCGTGTGAAGATCGACGAGGTCGTCAGTCTGGAGGAGCGGCTGCGCGATTTTACGGAACGGTACAGTCACCTTGGCCAGCTTCGGGAATCGGATGCCTGGTATGAAGAAGCGCGAAAAACGGAGCGCGAGCTCTTCCCTGATGGGCCGCCGTTCTGACAGAATGGCATGCATGCTCTCCTCCCCCACTCTCTTAAGCATCCTTAGCGTGTTCGTCGTGAGCGCGGTTTCGCTCATCGGGATGACGACGTTCGTCCTGCGCGAACATCTGATCCGTCGCCTGCTCCTGACATTCATCGCCTTCTCAACGGGTGCGCTGCTCGGTGATGTCTTCATCCACATTCTGCCCGAGATGGCGATGCAGTCATCAGGGCTCGCCACGCAATTTCTTCTGGTCCTCGCAGGCATGTTGCTCTCTTTCATCATTGAGAAGGGCATTCACTGGCGCCACTGCCACTGCTCCGCACTGCCGGAGCGCAGCGGACATATCCACCCCGTCGGCATCATGAACCTGATCGGGGACGGACTGCACAACTTCATCGATGGCGCCCTCATCGCGGGCAGTTACCTCATCAGCCCGCAGATCGGCCTCGCCACCACGATTGCCGTCCTGCTGCACGAAATCCCGCAGGAGATCGGTGATTTTGCCATTCTGCTCTTCAGCGGATTCTCTACACGGCGCGCACTGCTGCTCAATCTTCTTACGGCCTGCATCGCCTTTCTGGGCGCGGCCATCATTCTCATGACGGCCAAATCCGTGCCGCTGCTCGAGTGGGTGCTGCTGCCGGTCGCTGCCGGCAATTTCCTCTACCTCGCGGGGTCGGACTTGATCCCCGAGCTGCACAAAGAATCTCGTCCCTCGCATGCGGTTCTGCAGCTGATCACCATTCTCGCGGGCGTGGGGGTGATGCAATTGCTGAAGGTAGTGAGCATTTAGCTGAGAGTATTTGTTTCCTATCAGCTCAAAGCTAACAGCTCACAGCTAAAAGCTATCTGCTTATATCCTCCACGGGATCATTTCGTGGGTAACGGTCGACAGAAATGCGCTGGTGGAAATGCCCAGAATGGCAGGGGCGGCGACAAAAAGAATGGTGGTCGCAATGAGCAGGAACACGAGTAATTGCTCCCCTGCAGCCAGTGACCTGCCCAGCCGTTCGTGCACCGTGCGCATGTGCCTTCCGATGTGCAGCAGGACACCCAGAAAACGCTCCAGGATCTCAAATTTCGGCAGGAAGATTCCGGTAAACCTCGCCACGGTCAGATCCGCCCGCAGAACGCCGCTCATCGCCGCAATGCCAATCGTGTGATGCAGGTACACGGAGAAAGTGAGAGCCATGACCAGGAGGAAGACATCGACCAGGCTTTCGCGCACTGTGCCCTCGAACGTATGCATCCACGAGAGATGGTGCACCTCGCGGTACTTGACGAGATCGAGCGAGATATGGGCCGCGATGAGCACGGCAAAGGCGCCCAGATTCAGGATGGCCGCCGCGAGGATGGTCAGCACCAGGTATCCTGCATGAAACGCCGGCAACTCGTCGTGCTCGTGCGCGAAATGGCGAAGAGCCAGGAGAACAGTGTGGGAGTGCATGTTTTTAACATTATATAATATATTTTATGAATTGTAAATCTTCCCCAAAAACCCCTCCTGAAGCCAGAAGGGGTGTTGCAAGGCAATGATCGAAAGAGACTACCCTCTGAAAACTGTTGAATTCACAGCGCTGTCGGGGGACTCCACCCACGTCCAGACTGAGGAGGAGGCGTTGTCACGATCCTTCCAGCGAAGGAAGCTCTTCGTCGGGAGGGACATGGGGCCGAAGTCCGTACGACGCGGGTCCGAGAAATTATTGAGCGATACCTGCAGGATGCTTGATCCGCCGGACGACGCGGTCGTATTACTATTCGTAATGTTGCCGAGCAGTGCAAGGGTGATGGATCCCCCGGAGTCAATCGTCGAATTCACAGCACTGGTCGATGGCATGGAGCACTGGACGAGAAAGACACCCGTGACCGTTCCGGTGAGCGCCGTGCCCTGCAGGGAATAGGGCAGACACATCTCGCGCTGGCTCATGCTCGCCGCCTTGTTATAAATCCTGAAACCCGTGGCATCCAGTGCAACGTTGGTCGCGTTCACGGTGAAGATCAGGTCTGACAGCTCGGCCTGGTTTAAGCCATTCTTGGAATTGGCGTTCGGTGAAGCAGCGAAGGCAAATGACCCAATCTCTCGATCGGCTCCACTCGGAACGGTACCGGTCGCCTGCCCGCCATTCGCAATGGACACGATCTTTGCGAGAACCGTTGTGTTAAAGTTTCCAACTACACGGACATTCATAGAAGCCGCAGTCGTTCTTCCAACGAAGATCTCGCCCTCTGCGATCATATCACCATTGTTTATGAGCAGTTCGTTCGACGAGATCAACCCACGGGCACGTACGGAAGTCGGCAGTGTCACAGAATCGATAAAGACGGCAATGGTGTCTCCACTCACGGCACCGTTTACGTCACTCTTCATCCGGGGTTTGACGAGCAGCTTGATGTCGCTTCCCTTCGGCACAACCAGTTGCTGGCTGTTCATACTGAAACAGAAGGTGCCGGCTGCGTACTCAGAGTCGCAATACCCGCTGGTGGCCAGAGACTGCGTTGCTCCTTCTTGCCAGAGTTCGAAAGAGTCCACGGAATTCGCCTGTCCTCCCGATGCAGTGAGCACGAGGGCCGTGACATCGATATCTTCATTCTCCGCATGGAGCTTGACGCGCAAAATGGGCTCATTGAGCGTACCGGCAAGCAGTTGGCGGGCGCCGATGGTCTGCGAGTCTAAGGTCACGTACAGATCACCCTGCCTGTGCAGCGAGAAGAGGGTGGAATTCACGGTGGTGAGAGACATCTCACAGCTCTGACTATTGGTGTTGCAGAAGCCATTCGTGCTCAAGCCCACGAGATCCCTACCGGTGAGAGCGTCTTCACCCCCGATGGAATTGAACTGAAGTTGCAACTGGGGGCCCGTGAAGGAGCTAGCAATATCCGCATGCACCTCGAAGACGACAGACGGAGCGGTATCGACAAACCCGTTGCCGCAACTGCCTGTGGGCAAACAGCGACAGTTCACACAGGTCATTCCGGTATCGCACCCAGAGCCGTCACACTCCTCTCCGGGATCCGGCAGACCATTGCCGCAGACTGGTCCTCCAGCACAATCTTTCAGACAACTGCATTTGTCTTCAGTACTGGCATCACACGTCCCGTCTCCGCAGGTCTTCCACCAGTTTTCTATACAGGTCCCGATGGAACCGTCGGACGTGGAGACGCACTCGTTTCCTGCCAGCACACTGTTCGGCTTGATGCCGGCATTTTTGCTGCAGCACTCCGTGGGGCCGAATACGGGGGATCCATAGACTCTCTTGCCATCCGGTGCGCAACGTTGTTCGGAAGAGACCGACGAGAAGGCAGAAGACGATGAAGACGGTCCGCACTGTGAAGGCTTGCAGAGGCAGGTGCCGAGTTCGCAAATTCTGCCGCCCGTACAGACGAATCCAACTTCGCACTCTTCAGGAGACTCAATGCGGCCATTACCGCAGACAACCGGTTCGGGCCTGCACGCTCCATCACTACAGCCATTGGGACACTTCACCACTTCGTTGGTGTGGTAGACCCCATCGCAGAAATGTTCGACGAGGTATCCCTTTTTCGCGTAGGGATTCGTGTCATCACCGCAAATATCGTCGCCTTCGTAGACTTCACCAGTAGCAGGACTGACGCCGACTGTGTGGCCCTTCACGCCGTAGATCTTGCCACCATCGGAATCCTTGCAGAAAGCTAAGGAAGAGGCGGAAGAATACGAGGAACTTGATCCTACACATCGCGCGCACTTGCCTCTGCACGCAGCAGTTCCGCAGGAGGTCGCGCTGTACTCGGGGGTTGATCCATCGCGGCAATCGATATGATCCGCATTAAAGCATCGGCCATTGGAACACATGGCAAGACAGGAATAGCCGGGAGGACACAGTTGCGTGGGCTGGCTGGTATCGCACTGATTACTGATGCTGCTGCTGCTCCTGAACCACGCCACGGAAGAACTGCTGCTCATTCGGGGCTGAACGCAGGTGCCGCTGCACACGTTCCGGCAGGCAACACCGGGCGGGCACGTAATGTGGTTACAGACTCCGTACTTCGTGGAACAGACGAGCGAAGAGGGACAATCGCTGGGCGAAATACAGCGCGTTCCCTCCGCCTGTATCTGGCAGGTGTCGGAACAGCCATCACCCTTTACGAGGTTTCCGTCGTCACATTTCTCGTTGGTCTGCACGATGCCATCCCCGCACGCCGCGACGCGCTTCACGGTGACGAGCGTGCTGCAGCCGGTGCCATTCGAGCGGCAGAGTTTCACACGCTGGCCTTCGACAAGAGGAATGTCGGAAACACTTCGCGTAACCGACTCGTTCATGTTGCAGAAGAAGCTGCCGGTGTGCAGAGCCTGGCCCTGTTCGCTCATGAGCGTGGCGCATTCTGAGAATGACTTGGCGTACGAGACGCGCACATCTGACCGTTCCAGCACAACGGAACGGAGCAGGGCTTCGCGGCAGGCGCCATCCTCACAACCCAGCGCGCACGTAACCATGTTCGGGTAGGTCACCTGGCCGTAACTGAAGGGCGACGGGCAGTATCCCTCGAGCAGTTTCATGGGGTCCGCAGGAACCGAGGCAGGACGATTGGCCCAATCCTTGAGACAGGTATCCGTCCACGCGAGGAAGGTGCGCGCGCCCATACGGACGTTCGTGGTGATGCCTTTCACAGAGCCGTTCCTGCCCGCATCACTGTCGGTGCAGCGACTGCCAATATAGAGCGGAGTGACCAGTTGTCCTTTCAGGGACGTGCCCGGAGTGGTGCAGCGGCAGCCGGTGCACACCTGGCCATCACGGCAATTGGCATTGGTTTCGCATTCCTCGGCCCCGGGGAGCAGATAATCCATATCAAAGGTCACCGAATCGTTCGTGGGGGTGGCGGTCTTCAGAAGCGTATCGACCACGCGGTCACCGTCCGTGTCCACCCACAGAGAATAGGTTTGGGCATCGGTGGGCTTGCCCTGGGTGGTCGAGAAGGTTGCCCGGTTGAATCGAACGCCACTGGGTTGCTCCGCGCGCGCCTCGAAACGCAGCATCGTGACGTTCTTTTGGTTCGAGACGACCGTATCGGTGGTTGCGAGGGCTTTTTGCGAAACGGTCAGTTTCACCCCCGGCACATCGGTGATGATCTGGGCAGTCGGTCGCAGCATCACGCGATTAAGTGCGAAGAGAACGATAACGGCGCACAGTAAAAAAAGCAGAAGGAGCGGGAGCTTGATCCTTCTGGGCGGAGTTGAAGAACGTGCCATGATGAAACAGGAACGAAATATTACATCGGATACTATCCTTCTCTCATCCATGCGCAACGTTGCAGTTTCAACGGCCGATGATCTGACGCACGGACTGAAGCCTTGTCCTCACCTCCGATTCGAATCCCCGGTCCGTCGGTTCATAAAACGATTGCGGCGCCATCCCCATCGGAAAGTACTCCTCCCGGACGACTCCCTGTACGTCGTTGTGCGGATACTGGTAGCCCTTGTGGTATCCCTGATCGGCCATCCCTTTGATGGGGGCATTGCGCAGATGCAGCGGAACTTCCAGCAGAGCAGAAGAGCGAATGGCCTCCCGCGCGCCGCCCATGGCACGGGTGATGGCATTCGATTTCGGAGCCTGACTCAGGTAGATGCAGGCATGCGCGAGAAAGAATTCCCCCTCAGGCAGCCCCACGAATTCAAAGGCCTGCCAGGCGGTGATCACGATCTGCAGCGCCCTAGGATCGGCATTGCCGACGTCTTCGCTCGCGAAGATCGCCATGCGCCGGAAGAGGAAGCGCGGCTCCTCCCCGCCCGCCAGCATCTTGAACATCCAGAGTAAGGCGGCATCGCAGTCGCTGCCGCGCATGCTTTTGATGAAGGCGGACACGGTATTGTAGTGCTCCTCGCCCGTCGCATCGTAGCGCTTGCCCCGCTCGCGGAAGAGCGCGTCGATCTCCTTCATCGACAGTTTCTTTCCGGCGGTGAGCACGGCCATTTCGAGCAGGTTCAAAGCGATGCGTGCATCACCGTTTGCGAGAAGGGCGATCCGTTCCAGCGCTTTCTCCTCCACCTGCACGTTGCCGTTGAATCCCCGCTCATCCGTGAGGGCGCGCTCAAGAATGGTCATCAGATCTTCCTGTTCAAGCGGCCGGAGCATCGTCACCTGCGAGCGCGACACGAGGGCGGAGTTGACTTCAAAGTACGGATTCGCAGTGGTCGCGCCGATGAGGATGACGACGCCGCTTTCCACATACGGAAGCAGGGCATCCTGCTGGCCCTTGTTAAAGCGGTGGATCTCGTCAATGAAGAGGACGGTGCGCTGCTTCAGGCCCGTAAAAATCCGCTCGGCCTCGGCGCATACTTCCCGCAGCTCCTTCACTCCGCTCAGGACCGCATTGATCTGGACAAAGTGCGCCTTCGTTCGCTCCGCGACGATCTTCGCAAGCGTCGTCTTGCCCGTGCCCGGAGGCCCCGAGAGGATGACGGATGAGAGCGCGTCCCCCTCGATTGCCGCGCGCAGGGTCGTCCCCTGCCCCATCACGTGTTCCTGCCCCACGAATTCCTCGAGGGTACGGGGGCGGAGGCGGTAGGCCAGCGGGGCGTCGTGCTTCTGAACCATGGAAGGCTATCGTAGCGTCGGTGCCGGTCGGTTGGTAGCTCGTAGCCGGAAAGGCCGGAACGTGATACAATGGCAGGAGTCCTATGGCGGATTTCATCCAGACGATCGGCCAGCAGGTGGACCTCTCCGAGGCGGCCCAGGTGAAGGCGGGGCAATCAACGGCGAGCAAGATGGGCGATGCGCACGAGAGCTTTATGAAAGAGGTGCTGCGGCTGATCGATACCAAAGAGATCGATGTCTCGAATGCCCAGTCCTTTCTGAAGATGGAGGTGTATAACCGACTCGATGAGATGTGGAAGAGCAAGGTCGATCTCGCGCTCGTGAATATCGCAGACCTGCTCAGGCACATCGTCGAATTCCGCCTGTCGAAGAAGACGCCGGACGAGGCACCGGAGTTGCAGTCGATGATCGAATACCTCTGGCAGATGAAGCAGCGCATTGAGGATACGCACGACGTTTTCAAATTCTGATCCCCTCCTCTCTCATGAAGCAGCCCATGAAAGTCCCCGAGCAGCCCAAAGAAAATTTCGATCGTCCGACAGATGTTGCCCCCAAGACAGATATTCAGCCGCCCCGCACGGATGCTCCACGGGAGCGCGAAGTGATCGAGGCACGGGCCAATGTTATCGATGCCACGCGAAAGTCACTTGCAGATCTGGCGCGCAAGCTTCCCAAGTCCGAAGGAACGCGTCAGGAACGGTTCGCTGCCTGAGGTGTGAACCAACGGATGCGCGGATCGGGACGCCACCAGGTCATTTGCCTTTTGGCGTACTGACGTGAGGATGCGGCGATCCGCTCCTGCAGTTCCCAATCCGCTTTCACCACTTCAGGGGAATGATCCTGCAGAGCAGTGGCGATTTCGCGATACCCGTGGCTCAGCATGCCCGGATCATCCGCGCTGTATCCCTTCGCCAGGAGCGACTGTACTTCTTCCACCCAGCCTGCGGCGAACATCGCGTGCACGCGCTGCGTGATTCTGCGATGAAGCTCTTCGCGCGGAGGATCGATTCCGACAATGAGCAGGTCGTACGGCGACGGGTTTTTCTTCTTTGCTTTCTCAAGTCTCATACCTGTCGTCAGGCAGACCTCCAGCGCGCGAAGCAGGTACACCTCGTTTCGGGGATCAATCGAGAGCGCGCCCTCGGGATCCAGCTTCTGCAGCTCGGCATAGAGCACCGCCGCTCCCTCATCCTGCAGGCGTTTACTGAGCTTCGCGCGGAGCCCTGTGTCCGTCGTCGCGACAAACGCCAGATTATCGATGATCGCGCTCACATAGAGCATCGATCCGCCCACGAGAAACGGAATATTCCCCCGGGCATGGATCTCCGCAATCATCCGCTCTGCTTCACGTTTGAACCAGGCTGCCGTCACCTCTTCCTTCGGATCGAGAACGTCGATCAGGTGATGCGGAACACCGCACATTTCCTCGTTTCGAATTTTTGCTGTGCCGATATCGAGGTGACGATAGAGCTGCCTGGAATCAGCATTGATGATTTCTATCCCCTTTCCCTTGATACTCCCCCCTTTTCCCTCATGCGCGATCAAGATCGCGCATGCCGTCTTGCCGCTGGCCGTCGGCCCCACGAGGACGAGGAGCGGCCTTTTGGCACCCGACAAAAATCCTGCAATGTCCGGAAGTCCTGACAGCTCCATCGGCTGCATGATAGGCCGATGAGACGCATTTCACAGAATTGTTTTGTTTACTTTACATTCCTTCTCACCACATTCCCCCTGCCGCGCCAACTGCCGGGAAAACTCAAAAAGAAGTATAATTGCTGTGAGGTTTTCCGAATAAACCTACGCCCTACCCCCTATTCCTAACCCTCTCAAACATGCATCCCAAGCTCTCTTCGATCGCAGACAAGATCGCCCGCGGAAACCTGACGCCGCAGAACTTCCTCATCCCGACGGTGATCGAAAAGACGCAGTTCGGTGAACGCGTGTACGACATCTACAGTCGTCTTCTGGAGGACCGCGTGGTTTTCCTCGGCACGGCGATTAACGACGATGTGGCCAATTCCATCATCGCGCAGTTCCTGTTCCTGGAAAAAGAGAATGCCAAGAAGGACATCATCCTCTACGTCAATTCCCCGGGAGGTCAGGTGACCTCTACCATGGCGATGTACGACACTATGCAGTACGTGCAGCCCGATATCTCGACGGTGTGTCTGGGCATGGCCGCCAGCGGAGGCGCCATCATCCTGATGGGCGGTGCCAAGGGTAAGCGCTTCGCGCTCGAGCACTCCGAAATCATGATTCACCAGCCGCTCGGGGGCACCGAAGGGCAAGCCACGGACATCGCGATTCATGCCGATCACATCATCCAGACGAAGAAGATCCTCAATACGATGATCGCGAAGCACACCGGTAAGTCTCTGGAGCAAGTAACTGCCGACACCGAACGAGACAAATTCCTCTCAGCAGAGGAGGCCCTGAAGTACGGCCTCGTTGACCGTATCCTGACGAAGAAGCCGGTTTAAGCATTGTCATCCTGAGCTCTGTCGAAGGATGATTTGGAGTGTCATGGTTCGACAGCGCTCACCATGACACAACACTACTTCTTGGCGGGTGTGCAGCAGCCGTTTTCGCAGCACGCGTCGGAAATCTTGGTGATCACGATGAGGGCGATCAGCCAGATGAGCGCGTTCACAGCGGGTTGCATGGTTTCCGAAAGCGGCAGACCCGACAGAACGGACTTGAGGAGCATGCCGGCCGGAATCGATCCGAGCGCGATGCTCGAGGCCCAGAGGGCGATCTCGGTGAACATGTGGAGCACGAGCAGGGCACCGCCGACGATCATCAGTGCCGGCAGGATGTACGCCCAGAGCGTTCCGGGAAACGAGAGAAACGCGAGGTCCTCACTGACCATCCCCACGAAGGATTCGAATGTCATGTAGTGAATGAGTCCGACGAACACGAGCGAGGCGCCCAGACTGATGCGTGCGACGGTTCCGACGATGCAGAGGGGGCACTGAGGCAACTTGAGTTGCATAGGGTGGGATGGAATGAAGTGATCTTGAGTATGGAGGGAGCCGTGAACTTGTACAATATATTTGTTCACAATGAACGAAATCCGCAAGACAAATCTGCGATACCGGACCGTCACCACCCTACAATCATGCCGATGTTCAGTGTGAAAAAGGTTTCCCCTCTCGGCCGGCGCGGTACCGTTCAGACGAACCACGGGCCGATCGAAACCCCGTTCTTCTTCCCGGTTGCGACAGCCGGTGCCATGCGCGGCATCACGCATGCCGACTTGAAGGATCTGCAGGCGCAGGCCCTGCTCTGCAATACCTACCACCTCCATCTGCATCCCGGGGAAGAGGTGATAGCGTCCGCGGGCGGACTGCATTCCTTCATCGGATGGAACCGGCCGATCCTGACGGACAGCGGCGGCTATCAGGTATTCTCATTGCGGGGACTGCGGCACATTTCTGATCGTGGCGTCGAATTTCGCGCGCACACGGACGGCAGTTCACATTTTTTGGGACCGGTGGAGGCGACGCAGATCCAGTGGAAACTGGGCGCAGACATCATCATGTGCTTCGACGAGTGTCCGCCCTCAACCGCTTCGCGCAGGGAAATCGAGACGGCCGTGGACCGGACATTGCGTTGGGCAAAAGTGTGTAAGGAGACGCACGAAAAGCTCGGGAAATCGGGAACTGGGGAACTAGGGAATTTGAAAAGCAAGCCTCTGCTCTTCGGCATCGTGCAGGGAGGACTGCATGTGGACCTACGCAGGAAGTGCGCTGAAGAGCTGCAGTCGATCGGCTTTGACGGATATGCACTGGGTGGCCTCGCTGTCGGTGAGAGTGAAGATGAGATGCTGGCTGTCCTGCGTGAGGTGACTCCCCTTCTCCCCGAGGACCAGCCCCGCTATCTGATGGGGGTTGGCGTCATCCATCAGCTGAAAGCCTGCGTGTCACTCGGCATCGACATGTTCGATTGTGTCCTGCCCATGCGCATAGCCCGACACGGGACGATCCTGCTTTCGGATGGCACTGAAATCCGCATCACGAATGCGAAGTTCAAAGAGGATCACGCACCGATCGACCCTGCCTCCCCGTCCGACTTCAGCAGGACGCACACGCGCAGTTACCTTCATCACCTCTTTCACGTGAATGAGCGCCTGGCCGAAACCATTGCCTGCAAACAGAACCTGGGTGTGACACTGAAAATGATGCGCGATCTTCGCACGAAGATGGACAGTCTCTAAGCGGAAATCTTCGTCACCTCAATCTCCGTGAACCCCTGACGATGGCCGTGCAGGCGGCGGTAGCGCTTGCGCCGGCGCATCTTGTACACGCGGATCTTGTCGCCCTGACCGTGCGCGAGCACCTTGGCCTCGACGGAGGCCCCGGACAGGATCGGTGTGCCCACACTGACATCATCCTCGGTCTTTGCAGTCAGCAACACATCTTTGAACGTGACGATGGCTCCCGGCTCGGCATCGAGTGTGGGAACCTTCAGTTTCATCCCCTCCTCCACTTTCTCCTGAAAGCCGGCGATCTTCACAACCGCAAACATGACCGCGGAAGTGTAGGGAACGCTTCTCGTGAGATCAAGGAGATTCCTCAGTCAGTTGTAATGAATCGCTCGTCCGCCTCTCGTTCTTGCCGGATTCTTCTATGAAACGAATGGAAATAATCAGCAATCTGCTCCACGGCTGCCTCGGGTGGGATGTTTTTGCGCACAAATGCCGCACCAACAGAAGAGGCTTTTTCGGAGAGCGAATCATCCGTCGAGAAGAGCACGGAAGGAACTCCTGTCCTCAGAAGATCGTAACGGAGATGATCGATCACACTGTGTCCCTTTTCTGTGTGACCGGCGTACTCCATCGAGGGCAGCATCTCCAGATTCTCATCTGCAACAAGCAGATGCGGCTGCGGACAGAGACGAAGCCTCTGACGAATGTTTGTGGCGATTTCTGCCACAGACTCGCCTTTGTAGGGAATCAATTCCACTCTCCTGCGCGTTGCAACGGTGAGGTGGGCCAGGAACTCGAAGTAGTACTGAGGTCCGTCATCGAGGTAAAGCACCTTCGCTCCATGGAGAGGTTCAACACCCCTAAGCTGACCGAGCATCGATGTGATGGTGCGCTGATTCGGATAGGGAATTTCCCTGAGTGAAAGGCCCACATGCCATGCGATGTTTTTTTTGTAGAGATCACGAAATTCCTGCAGTCGGCGTAGTAGTCTCTGTAGATCTTCCGGACTGACCTCACCGACATTCTCATTTCCCTCCGTGACCGGACGCCCCCGGTATGGGAGCTGATCCATGATGCGGGGATTCTTCTCTTATCTTCACTATAGTCAAGAGAAATGCCAAATTCTCGAATGTGCACTGCTTACAAAGAACCAATAGTCGGCCGCGTAAAGGTCGTACCTCACTGCGTTCGCCACGTCCCACGCGGCTCACGTAAAATCGCTTCTCGAACGATAGTTCGAATGAATGATGCGGGGGTTGGCGGTGCCACGTGATCGCGAGCCACTGCGAGCGATTTTACGTGGCTGGGGAGGAAGGATTCGAACCTTCGAATGGCGGCTCCAAAGGCCGCTGCCTTACCACTTGGCGACTCCCCAACGAGGACGACAGTGTGAATGATAGCTGGCTGCCATACCACTTGCCTGCCCGTCCGACTTGTCCGGCGAAGCCCGAAGGGCGAAGTCGGAAGCTCGAAGCGAAGAGCGAAGGCGGGGCGACCCCCCAACGAATGGAACGGAAAACAGGCAGAAGATACCCTTCAACTGCATTTTGTCCAAATCAGTCAATATACTTGTAATTCCCAATGCATTCTTCTTTCCCCTCTTTTTCCCGTCACCGATCTTCCGTCGGAGCCATTGAGCAGTTCAGCCCAGTATATTCTGTTAAATACAGAATTTGACAAGTGTGTTAAATATTATTAACGGGACGTGAAATTTTGCCTAATCAAAAACAAGATCTCGATTGTTGACTACAGAGAGTTTCATTGACATTAAGAACCATTAACGTAGGATTCCATCCTTTATGGCAATTGTCCATCCTCCATCTTCCCCCATGCCGCTATGGCAAAAATAGAAAACGCGAAGAAGCCCTTCGCCATTTTTGTTCTGTCGCTTCTTCTGCTCTCGCAACCGGGAGTCTCTGCGCTCTGGGCTCAGACTGCCGTGATCGCGCAAGAGACCGGTGCCGCGTCATCCGAAGCGGAATCATCTTCGGCCGCTTCGAACCCGCAGACTCCTTCGGTTTCAGACATGAGAGCCATGACCAGCGCCATGGCGAGCACGACTGCGGGCGGAGGCAATTTTACGTGGCAGATTCTGTGTGGAGAGCCCGGGACGAACAGGAGCATCGCCTGCGATGACGCCTGTCGCCCGTGCATCAGTGATACTTACTTCTTCTGGAGAAAATTCGATCTGCAGAAAATCGGCTTCTACTACACGGACGGATCGGGACATCGCCAGCTCCTTCCGCCGTTTTCAACCGGAGGGAATATCTGCAGAGACGGCGTGTCAGCGATAAACGGGGGCGGAACGGTTCCCACAGGAATCACCCCTCAGGGCCTGTATACCGAGTGGAATGCCTACGGTCATGTCTACACGTTGTACTCCGATACGCATGCTGCAATCGTGTGCCCGAGAGGCGGCGATCGCACGGATTACTACTGGGACGACCAGGGGAATCCCGGCACGCACAATGACGGCCATGTGATCATCAACTACACGCCAGCACCCTCCAGTCAGTGCTCCGATGGCATCGATAACGACGGAGACGGCGCAGCGGATTTTCCGAATGATTACTCCTGCTCCACGACCACGGACAATGACGAAACGAATCCCAGGTCTCAGTGTCAGGATGGAGTGGATAATGACGGCAACGGATACACTGATTACCCTTCCGATGCAGGATGCAGCTCGCAGCAGGACAACACGGAGAGCGGGGGCCAGCAGCAGTACCAGTGTAACGACGGTATCGACAACGACGGGGACGGAGCCGCCGACTATCCGAACGATTTCTCCTGCTCGTCTGCCACGGACAATGATGAAACGAATCCCAGATCTCAGTGTCAGGACGGAGTGGATAATGACGGCGACGGCGTCACGGACGGACTGGATCCGGGTTGCAGCGGCAATCAGGACAACGACGAGCGCAACATCTGCCCTGTGGGCACTTCTACGAGCACCTGCCGCTGTGCCACCAATGCCGATTGCACCGCGCCCAATACCTGCCAGAGCGGATACTGCCGGCCGGTCAGCAGCCAGTGCTCCGATGGCATCGATAATGATGGCGATGGCGCTACGGATTACCCGGCCGATTTCAGCTGTTCCTCAGCAACGGATACGGACGAGACCAATCCCAGGGCCCAGTGCCAGGATGGATCGGATAACGATCACGACGGTCTCTCAGACTACCCCAATGATCCGGGCTGCAACTCAGCCCAGGACAATGACGAAACGAATGTGGGTACACCGTCCTGCACCCAGCCTGTCAGTGCATCCGTGTCCTTCAACTCCTTCAACGCTCCGTGGAATTACGGTACATCGTGCGCCCAACCGCCCGTTGCCGTTGCGACGAACCTGCATGCCGGCGACGTTGTGCGACTCACAGGCACGACGGGTGGGGTCTGCGGACGCGAGTACCCGCGTGCGGGATCCTGTGTCAGCGATACCTCCGGCTCCATTTTCGGAGACTGTGATGACGAGGGAACCCAGATGTACTCCTGCACGGACAATACCTATTCCAAGGCGGGATTCTACGATGCCTCACATAATCTCATTGCCGAGCACAACATCAGTGCGTTCAACGCGAGCGTCACGGTCCCTGCGGGAGCGACGGCGCTCTACGTATACTTCAAGGAATACAACCAGACCTACTACTACGACAACAACGGTGGATTCCGCTGCAATCTGAATTTCTCCATCACGGGCAACTGTCCTGCGCAGTGCAATGACGGCCTCGACAATGACGGTGATGGCGCCGCGGACTATCCCAATGACTTCAGTTGTTCCTCCGCAACGGATACCGACGAAACGAATCCCAAGGCCCAGTGCCAGGATGGCATCGACAACGACGGCGATGGCCGCATCGATGCCAATGATCTGGGGTGTACCGATTTTCAGGATAACGATGAATTCAATGCGTCCTCCTCTTCCTCATCATCCTCCTCCGTTCCGGGAACCGCACAGTGCAACGACGGCATCGATAATGACGGTGATGGCAAGATCGACGCTCTGGTCGAGCTGAGCCCCTCAAACGGGCAATCGCGCGTGTGGTATGCCGATATGGTCGGTATTCGCACCTTCTACAACCAAATTGCTGCCCAACGTGGACTGCAACAGATTTCCACTGATTGGAACGGCCAGGGCATGGTCAGCAACGATGCGACGACAGCGGATAAGATCTGCGAGCTTGCCGGCTTCAACAACGTCGTCTCCCGTAACTGCTTCGAATACGGCACAACCGGGCGCTGCAACTTCACGAGCTGCAGTAACAATACGATGGGTGTCTGGGGCGGATCCAACATGAATATTGTGAATGCATGCGGCTACACCTGGCTCGCCTCGCTCACCTGCCGCGATCGTCTGGCTGCCTGCAGTGATGGCATCGATAACGACGGAGACGGCAGAATCGACATGGCGGACACGGGCTGCGCAACGGTGAATGACAACAGTGAAATCATGCATGACCCGGACTGCACAGGACCGACGGATAACACCGAATCCTCCATTACGCAGTGCAACGACGGCATCGACAATGACGGAGATGGAGCCGCCGACTACCCGAACGATTTCTCCTGCACCTCTCCCACGGATACGGACGAGACCAATCCCAAGTCCCAATGCCAGGACGGCATCGACAACGATGGAGATGGTCTGTCCGATTACCCCTCCGATCCGGGATGCAGCTCGAGGCAGGATAATGACGAGCGCAATATCTGCCCCGCAGCGACGCAAACCTCCAACTGCCGTTGCGCAACCAATGCGGACTGTACGAACCCCGATACCTGCCAGAGCGGCATCTGCCGCCCGGTGTCGTACCAGTGCAACGACGGAATTGATAACGATCAAGACGGTGCAACGGATTTCCCGAATGATTTCTCGTGCACGACTGCGACCGACAATGACGAAACCAATCCCAAGGCCCAGTGTCAGGATGGCGTCGACAATGACGGCGATGGCCGCGTGGATTATCCGAATGATCTGGGATGTTCCAGCAGACAGGATAATACGGAGGCGGGTGAAGCCCAGTGTCAGGACGGCATCGACAACGACGGAGACGGCGCCGCCGACTACCCGAACGATTTTTCCTGCACCACTCCCACGGATACGGACGAGACCAATCCCAAGGCGCAGTGCCAGGACGGGATTGATAACGATGGAGATGGTCTGACGGACTATCCCAATGATCCGGGATGTTCCAGCCGTCAGGATAACGACGAACACAACATCTGCCCGGTGGCAACGCAGACAAGCACCTGCCGTTGTGCAACGAACGCAGACTGTACGAACCCGGATACCTGCCAGAGCGGCATCTGCCGTCCGGTGACGTACCAGTGCAACGACGGCATCGACAATGATGGAGATGGCGCCACGGACTACCCGGCGGACTTCTCGTGCTCCGGACCCACGGACAATGATGAAACGAATCCCAAGGCCCAGTGTCAGGACGGGATCGATAACGACGGAGACGGACGTGTGGATTATCAGAATGATCCGGGATGTTCCAGCAGACAGGACAACAATGAAGGAGACGAACCGCAGTGCCAGAACGGCATTGATGATGATCAGGACGGAGCCACGGACTACCCGGCGGACTTCTCGTGCTCCGGACCCACGGACAATGATGAAACGAATCCCAGAGCGCAGTGCCAGGATGGAATCGACAACGACGGGGACAGTCTTGTGGACTATCCCGCAGATCCCGGCTGCTCCACTCGTCAGGATAACGACGAGCACAACATCTGCCCGGTGGCAACGCAGACGAGCACTTGCCACTGTTCCACGAATGCGGACTGCACCGTCCCCGATACCTGCCAGAGCGGCATCTGCCGCCCCCAGGGAGCCGATCTCTCCGTCTCAAAGACCGGACCCACCACGGTGGTCGCAGGCACGATCGTATCGTACACAGTGACAGCGACGAACGCCGGTCCGGCCACAGCCACGAACGTCGTGATCGCCGATGTCATTCCCTCGGGCCTGACCTTCAACGCCGGTCAGTCGACCGCAGGATGCGTGCTCAATGGAAATGGAACGAGTGTGCTGTGCAATAACTTCAGTCTGACAGCGGGCCAGAGCCGCACCTTCACGATTGTCTTCAATGTTCCTTCAACGCAAGCGTGCGGAGGGAACGCGGTGATCCAGAACGTGGCGACAGTCTCCAGTTCTTCACAGGATCCGAATACGGCGAACAATACGAGCCAGACGGTGACAACGGGGGTGTCGTGTCCGACACCGCAAGCCGATCTCTCGATTCAAAAATCAGGACCTTCCTCCGTGCTCCGCGGTGACGCTGTGACCTACACCATCACTGCAACGAACGCAGGCCCGAGTACCGCAACGAACGTCGTGGTGACCGATGTGATCCCGTCCGGTCTCACCTTTAACGCCGCCGGCTCTTCCGCGAGCTGCATCCTGAATGGCGCCGGAACGAGCGTGCTCTGCAACAACTTCAACCTGAACGCGGGCGAGAGCCGCACCTTCTCTCTCGTGTTCACCGCTTCCTCCTCGATGAGCTGCGGAGCAACCATCCGCAATACCGCAGATGTCTCGAGTTCCTCGGTGGATCCCGTCAGTGCCAATAACCATAGTAATGAGGTGAGTACGTCCGTGACGTGCCCGCAGGCGGACGTGATGATCGTGAAGAGCGGACCGCAGAGTGTCAATCGCGGCGGGAATATCCTCTACACGGTCACCGTCACGAACTTAGGTCCCCAGCGCTCCGATAACGTCGTCGTGGTGGACCGGCCGGAATCTATGGCAGGACTCACCTTTAGCGCGTCTCAGAGCGATACGGACTGTGTCCTGAACGGCACCGAAGTGCTCTGCAACAACATCTCGCTGCAGGCCGGTCAATCCCGGACGTACAACATCGTCTTCACGGTTTCCCCCACCTTTACCTGCGGCAGTACGGTTGCCAATCGGGCGAATGCCAATGTCTCGACCCCCGATCCTCACGGCGATAACAACTGGAGCGATCGCATTGTGACGACCATCAACTGTACGCAGTGCAATGACGGCATCGACAACGACCAGGACGGCGCCACGGACTACCCGGCGGACTATAGCTGCAGTGATGCCAATGATAACGACGAAACGCTTCCCCGGGCCCAGTGCCAGGATGGCGTGGACAATGACGGCGACCAGCTCGTCGACTACCCGAATGACCCGGGCTGCTCGAACAATCAGGACAATGACGAATCCAACATCGTTCTGAATCCGGATGCGTCCATTCAGAAATCAGGACCGACGACGGTCATCCGCGGCAACACAGTGAGCTACACGCTCACGGCAACCAACGTCGGCTCCGCGACGGCGCAGAACGTCGTGGTCTCCGATAGCATTCCCTCCGGACTCACCTTCCAGGCAGGCGCCTCCTCACCCGAGTGCGTGCTGAATGGCGGCGGCACGAGCGTACTCTGCAATAACTTCTCGCTCGCTGTCGGCCAGACCAGAACCTTTACGGTGACCTTCACGGTGACCACGGCTGTTGCCTGCGGTGCCACCATTCAGAATACGGCGACGGTCTCGACCAGTAACGATGTCAATACTGCGAACAACTCGAGCCAGTGGAATACGGCCGTGCAGTGCGTTACGCCCCAGTGCTCCGATGGCATCGACAATGACGGCGATGGTGCGACGGATTATCCCAATGACTACAGCTGTGCCTCCCCCACGGATGATGATGAGTCCAATCCCCGGGCCCAGTGCCAGGACGGCATCGACAATGATCAGGATGGCGCCATCGATTACCCCGCCGACATCGGCTGCACGTCCGCGCAGGACAATGACGAATCCAATCCCGCCACGCCCGATCTGTCGATCACCAAGACCGGTCCCCAAACCGTGAATCGCGGCGATACGGTGAGCTACACCGTGACCGTGACGAACATCGGAACGGCTACGGCCCTCAACGTCGTTGTGGCGGACGTGATTCCGGCAGGACTCACCTTCCACGGAGGCCTTTCCTCGACCGACTGTCTGCTCAACGGAGCCGGCACGAGCGTGCTCTGCAATAACTTCTCGCTCGCTGCAGGTCAGACGAAGACCTTCACCATTACCTTCAATGTCCCCACCACCACGGTCACCTGCGGTTCGACGATTCGCAATACCGCGACCGTCTCGACCAGTAACGACCAGAACGGTTCCAATAATACGAGCCAGACGGTGAGCACCTCGGTGCAGTGTCCGGTGCAGAGCGCCGACCTTGGCATTAGTAAAACGTCCAATGTGTCTTCCGTGCTGTCCGGTGATCCGGTCACGTACACGCTGAACGTCACGAACAGCGGACCGCAATCCGCTGCAAACGTTGTCATCAGTGACTCCCTGCCTGCCGGAGTGTCCTTCGATGTCCTCTTCCTGCAGACAAACGGTTTCTCCTGCTATCGCCAGTCGAGCGACGCGAATCATCTGGTCTGCGTGCGACCTGCGATGGCAGTCGGCGAAACGGTGACCATCCGCTATCAGGTGCGCGTCCTCAATCAGGGAACCTGCACGCCACGCTCGCTCACCAATACGGCCGGCGTGACGGCTCTCTCGGGTACGGATCCGAACGCGGGCAATAACTACGCCCAGGCCACGGTGCAAATGACCTGTCCGAACCTTCAGTCAGACCTCTCGATTCAGAAATCAGTCAGTCCGTCCTCCGTCCTCCCGGGCCAGCCCCTGACGTACACGCTCTTCGTGCAGAACTTCGGGCCGGGCACCGCGCAGAATGTCATCGTGTCCGATTCGTTGCCTTCAGGACTTCCCATTACCGTCCAATTCCTGCAGTCCGACGGCTTCAGCTGCTGGAGACAGAATAGTGATCCGAATCACCTGGTCTGCACGCGTTCATCCATGCCTGCAGGTGCAACCGCCACGATCCGCTTCACGGCGACCGTGAGCGGCAATAGCTGTACCCCACAAACCGTTCTCAATACGGCTGCCGTGAACGCACTGAACAGCACAGATCCGAACGCAGGGAACAACGCCACACAAGTTACGGCCCAGCTGACGTGCCAGAACCCGGTCTTCACGATCTCGAAGACGGACAATCGCGACACGACACACCCGGGCGATATCCTTACCTACAGCATTACGGTGACGAATACCTCTGACGTGAACGGCACGAACGTGACCGTGACCGACCTGCTCCCCGGCTCTGTGACCTTCCTCACCGCATCGGATTTCGGTTGGTCCTCCGGCGGCAGTGTCACCTGGCAGAATCTCTCGATCCCCGCGCATACGACGAAGACGCTGACGGTGACCGTGCAGGTGCAGTACGGCACAGCGAACGGAACCGTGCTCACGAACAATGCGACAGTGGCGGGAATCACCGCGCAGGACCAGACAACGGTTCAGAGCGTCACCACCGCTGATCTCTCGATCATGAAGACCGGTCCGCAGCTTGCCCAGCGCGGTTCCACCATCTTCTACACCATCACGGTATTCAACGCCGGCCCCGGCTCTTCGCAGAATGCGACGGTGACCGACGTAGTACCGGGCGGCCTCGTCTTCCTGCCACAGCAGTCCACACCCCAGTGCGCGCTGAACGGCGGAACAGTGACCTGCAGCGGTATTTCACTCGCAGCCGGTCAGAGCCAGAGCCTGACGCTCGCCTTCGAAATCCCCTCCTCTGTCACCTGCGGCACGTTCCTGCTCAACGCGGCCGAAGTGCACGGCATCAATGATCCGAACTGCGTGAACGACCTGAGCCAGACCGTGACCACAGCGGTGCAATGCCTCAGCCCGACTTTCACGATGAGCAAGACGGACGGCCACACGACCGCGCAACCCGGCGACACGCTGACGTACACGGTCTCGGTGACGAACACCTCTACGGTGAACGCAACGAACATCACGGTGACGGATACCCTGCCCTCCCTCGTCACGTTCCAGAGCGCCTCTGACGGCGGAACGCAGGCGGCAGGCGTGCTGACATGGTCCGGCCTCAGTATTGCAGCCGGTGCGACCAAGCAGCTCACGGTGCAGGTGCAGGTGAGTCAGGCGGCCACAAACGGGGCGATCATCACGAACTATGCAAGTGTCGCGGGTGTCCTTGCGCAGGATTCCACGACCGTACAGGTGCCCCAGACCAATGCGGATGTCTCTGTGATGAAGACCGGCCCGCAGACGGCCCAGCAGGGCAGCATTGCGCTCTTCGCGGTCACCGTCTTCAATGCGGGACCGTCCGCAGCGACGAACGTCGTCATCGGTGACGTGATCCCGTCGGGATTCACCTTCAATCAGGCGCAGACCTCGTCGGGATGCGTGCTGAACGGTGCCGGAACATCGGTGCTGTGCAACAACTTCTCGCTGACCAACGGACAGAGCCGCAGCTTCACGATTGCATTCAATGTGACGCAGAACGCCACCTGCAACGGTGTCGTGCAGAATACGGCCACCGTTTCGACCAGCAATGACACGAATCCGGCAAACAATGTCAGCCAGCCGGTTTCCACCACGGTGCAATGCCCCTCCCCCACCTTCACGATCACGAAGACCGACAACCAGACGACCGTGCAGCCGGGCGGTGTGCTCACCTACGTGGTTTCGGTGACCAACACCTCGCAGATCGCCGCAACGAACGTCACAGTGACGGATACGCTCCCCTCCCTCGTCACGTTCCAGAGCGCCTCTGACGGCGGAACGCAGGCGGCGGGCGTGGTGACGTGGTCCGGCCTCAGTATTGCAGCCGGTGCGACCAAGACGCTGACGGTGCAGGTGCAGGTCAGCTCTGCGGCCAGCAACGGAACGGTCCTCACCAATAACGCAGCCGTGTCGGGCGTGCTGACATCGGATACGACGACCGTGCAGACCCAGACTCCCACTTTCACTATCAGCAAGACTGATAATCAGACCGTCGTGCTACCCGGTGCGACCCTGTCGTATACCATTTCCGTAACGAACACCTCTGCGGTGAACGCGACGAACGTGACGGTGACGGATGCACTGCCCGGACTCGTCACATTCCTGAGTGCCTCTGATGGGGGTACACAGGCGAGTGGCGTGGTGACGTGGAATGGCCTCAGCATTGCAGCCGGTGCGACGAAGGTACTGACCGTCCAGGCGCAGGTGAGCTCATCTGCCACGAATGGCACTGTCCTGACCAACACGGCAACCGTTGCCGGTGTCTCGGCTCAGGATACGACCACCGTGCAAACGGGCGCGACCGGAGCGGATCTCTCTATCACCAAAACAGGGCCGAGTACCGTCCAGCAGGGCGGCGTGGTGCTGTACAACGTGACGGTCAGTAACGCGGGACCGTCCGCAGCGACGAACGTCGTCATAGCGGATGTGCTACCCTCTGGCCTCACCTTCAATCAGGCTCAGACCTCCTCGGGATGCGTGCTGAACGGCGGCGGCACATCGGTGCTGTGTAATAATTTCTCGCTTGCAGCCGGCCAAAATCGCAGCTTCACGATCGCGTTCACCGTGACGCAGACCGCAGCGTGCAACGCCTCGATCCAGAATACGGCAACGGTCTCGACCAGCAACGATCAAAACGGCCTCAACAACACCAGCCAAACCGTGAACACGACTGTGCTGTGCCCTGAAGCCACGTACACGATCAGCAAGACCGACAACCGCACGACGGTGCTGCCGGGTGAATCATTGACCTACCAGATCACTCTCACGAACACGTCGTCCTTTACAGCGACGAACATCCAGGTCACGGACGCGCTGCCTTCGGGCGTCACGTACGTCACGTCTTCTGACGGGGGTACATTGAACGGCGCCACCGTACGCTGGACGCTCGGTAGTCTCGCCGCAGGCGCGAGCAGGACGCTCATCGTGATTGTCACCGTGCCCTCTACGGCTTCGAATGGAACCGTGCTGACGAATATCGCATTGGTCGGTGCAGCCACCGCTCAGGATGTGACCACGGTGAATACCGGCAGTTCGAGTTCCAGTTCCAGCACCAGCAGTTCCAGCAGTAGCAGCTCGAGCGAATGCAACCTGACGGTGACGCTGCGAGATTCCCAGGATCCCGTCGACTCGGATGAGTCCTTCACCTACACCATCGAAGTCCGCAACAACAACTCTACGACGGTGAATAACGTCGCACTCACGCAGACCCTGGATAGCAACGTCGACTTCCTCTCGACGACGGGAGGCGGCAACGATGACGCCGGCAACACGATCCGCTGGACCGGCCTCTCTATCGGCGGCAACTCCACCTCGACATTCACGACATCCGTGCGCGTGCGCGGCGACCGGGACGGCGCGACGATTCGCTCTAACGCCTTCGCCTGCAGTGCGCAGGATAGCGAGAACACCCAGGTGAGCGGCAACGATATTCCCCCTCCGCCTCCCCCTCCGCCCAACGGAGCCACGCTCACTGTTGATAAGCAGGCGGATCGCACGGAAGCCCAGGCCGGCAGCATCATCGCCTACACCATATCCGTGCGAAACCAGAGTAACGTCGCCGTGGGTCCCGTCACGATAGAAGACACCTTCTCCGCAAGCGACATGACCGTGGAGTACGCCGATGGCGGCTCCGTAAACGGAGGCTCGATCCGGTGGGATCTGGGAACGCTGGGCGCCAACGCCACGCGCCTGATCCACTACCGTGTGCGCCTGAGCCAGAGTCTGCAGCATGGCCAGACCGTCAGCAATACCGTGCAGGTGCTGGGCGGCAACGCCACCGATACCGCACAGGTGCAGATCATCCGCTACTTCCCCCAGACGGGTCTGCTCACCCGCTTCACACAGCTGGGAACAGATAAAGCGGCCTTCCTGCAACCGGTGAGCCCGAAGAAACGTAATGCGACGGATGCCAGCATCCCTGCCCTCACATGGATGATCCTCCTCTCGACCGGTCTCACGGGCGGTGGACTGCTCGGCAGAAAATTCCTCATTGGCTTCTAAGCAATCGTCCAAAGCAGCAGAATCCCCGCCTCCGGCGGGGTTTTTGCAGGGGCGATCTTTTGCAGCCGGGGTTCATGAACCCCGGCTTAAGAGGCGGATCCCAGCACGTGTTCTTTCACCGTGCGCGTCAAATCCTCTTTCAGTGCCCGCTCAAGTTGATCGCGCTCTGCCGCCTGCGGCACGCTCAACACCCACTGGGCCAGATCCGTGCCTGCAGGAGCGTTCCCCAGTCCGATGCGAATGCGGGGGAACATCTCACCGACATGTTCCACGACAGACTTGAGTCCGTTGTGCGTTCCGGGTCCTCCTTCGTTGCGAAAGCGGATCTCGCCGAGCTTGAGGTCGCAGTCATCGCTGAGGACAAGCAGCTGAAACGAGGGGTCGGCTTTGTAGAAATTCAGGAGCTTCGAGACGGCCTCGCCCGAGCGGTTCATAAAGGTCGTCGGTTTTGCGAGAAGAACAGGCACCTCTCCGATGGCGATCTCCGAGACAACCGAAAGCACTTTGGCCTTCTCTTTCCACTCGCCTCCTCCGAATGACGCATGGAGTGCGTCGAGCGCGCGGAACCCCGCATTGTGGCGCGTATGCTCATAGGAGGAGCCGGGGTTTCCCAGGCCCACGATGATCAGCGTCGGTTTCATGCGTGCGATTGTAGCATCAGGAAAGGAACTGGTGGACGATCTGCGCGAATGCCTGCAGGGCCCGGTCGCTCTGCGCGGCAGAGACACGGATATTCATTTCGTGGGCGATGCGGTTACGGAGCCGGTGGGCATTCCAGATGTCATCGATGTTCTTCAGCCGCGGGCCCGCCTGCTGCAGTTTTTCCGCGAACGTACCGGTGTAGTCCAGCGCTTTGAGCACGGCATCACAGACCTTCTCCGCCTCGATCACGCGCCGGGAGTGATCGTTGATTTCAATCACGGCATTCCACGCTTCACGAAAGTGGGCCTTGCGGAGTGCGGGGATTTTCGTGCGCCTGCGCAGAGACATCCAGATCACAAAACCGAGACTCAGGAGTGCAAACCCGATGAGAAGAAAAAACCAAAGCATGGGAGCATCAGGATTTCACGATGATCTTCTTCGCTTTCAGTTCCCCGAGCGAGAGCTCGCGGCTGACCACCCCCGAGAGCAGCTCCTGAATGCGCTTGGCGTCCTTGAGGTTCTTGCCGTGCAGGTACAGTTCCATGTTCTGCAGGATGGCACCGGCCACCTCGCGCGGATGGGGAACATTATCGAGGGAGATCGTGCCTCCGGTGGAGACTTTCTCCACCGAAATGGTGCCGTAGCGAAAAAGTGTTCCCGAGATACCCTTGATCTCGTAACTCACGCCCTGGATATCGCTGAACAGCACTTTGGTCGCCGTCCGATGGAACCAGCCGTGCCACTTCACATCGATGAGCGCCTGATTCGTGACAAGCCAGGCGTCGAGGAAGTAGTCGAAAAAATTGCGCACCCACCAGACCAGCGAGAGCACGCTCGCGAGTGCGACGAAGTAGAAGATGATGAGAAAGGGGGCGATGGCGAGGAACACCCACGAAACGATGAATGCGGCCGTGGGCCAGAACAGGCGCACGAGGCCCAGTCGCCAGTGCGTGTGCAGGTAGAGCCGCACTTCTTCGTCGTCCTCCAGGTGTTTCTTGAAGAACCAGCGGTTGAGGGAGTCTAGGAGCGAACGCACGCGAGCAGTGTAGCAGAAACCCTACACAACATCGCCCTCATCCTCTATACTGGACCAGATGCAGAAGAAGCCCGTCACTCTGTGGTTCCATTTCTTCGACGTCCTGCTGAACATCGTCATCATCGTGGCGGTGGTGGCGGGCATCCGGACATTCCTCGTTTCGCCGTTTCAGGTGGAAGGCAATTCCATGATCGACACACTCGAGAACCGTCAGTACATCATCATCAATAAACTTTCGTACTTTCTTCATGCGCCCGAGCGCGGTGACATCGTCGTCTTTCGCCCGCCGAACACGGATCACAGCAAATTCTACGTGAAGCGCATCATCGGCCTGCCCGGTGACGAAATCATCATCCGTGATGGCGACGTCTTCGTGCAGAGCGAAGGCTCGGGCAAGGAACTCAGGCTGAACGAGACATACTTAAACGAGCGCAATACAGACCACACCTACGTCGGTGCCGCGGGAAGCGGCGAAGAGAAGCGCTATGCTGTTCCCGAAGACCACTTCTTCCTGCTCGGCGATAACCGTCTGGGCAGCCTGGATTCGCGCTCCTTCCGCAATGCCGAGAACGAACCAACGCCCTTCGTGCCGCAGAACGACATCAAGGGCCGCGTCTGGTTCGTGGCGTTACCCTTCAGCAAAGCGCATGCCATGGAGGCACCGGCGTACGGATTCTAGGGAACTGGGGATAAGGGAACTAGGGAACTCGGTTGATGAACCGATTCCGGTTTCCCTACTTCCCAAGTTCCCTATTTCCCTTCGCTAAACCACTTGCATCAGCCCAAAACCACTGTAAAATGAAGGTATCTGCCCCTGCGGGCTTTTTTCTTCTAAGAAAGCAATGTTTAAGAAGACCTCCGATTTCCTTCGCGGCGCTGTCGAAGAGCTGCACCACGTTCGCTGGCCCACCCGTCAGCAGGCTGTGCGCCTGTCACTCATTGTGGTCGCATTCGTCTTTGGTTCGGCTGTCATCTTCGGGGTCGTGGACTTCGTCCTCTCGCGCCTCGTGACCCTCCTTCTCTCCTTTACCTGAAACATCCTATGGGCAAACAGGATCCGAATGCAGGTCGCAACTGGTACGTCGTGCACACCTACGCGGGGTATGAAGATGCCGTTCGTCAGGCCATTCTGCAGCGCGTGGAATCTTTCGGCATGCAGGATTACGTGCTGGATGTGCGCGTTCCCAAAGAGAAGCAACTCACCTTCAAGAAGGGCGAGCCCGTTGAGGAAGAACGCAAGCTCTTTCCCGGTTACGTGCTGGTGGACATGATCGTCACGGACGAGAGCTGGTACCTGGTACGCAACACGCCCAACGTTACGGGGTTCGTGGGCTCGGGCAATATTCCGGTGCCCGTCACGCCCGAAGAATTCGGCGTCATCGAGCGGCGGGTCGGCGAGCAGGAGGCGAAGTACAAGTCCGACTTCCAGATCGGCGACCTCGTTGTCATCATCGACGGTCCGTTCAAGAACTACGAAGCAACCGTCTCGGCCGTGGACGTGAACAAGGGCAAGCTGACCGTGATGGTGCTGATCTTCGACCGCGAAACTCCTGTCGAACTGGACTTCACGCAGGTCAAAAAGAAGTAAGTGTGCGTCCTTCAGGAAGGATTGCCGAAATCCGTCGGGAGCAGAATGAGAACCCCGTTTACCGATTCCGGGTCGATTTGCTGCTCGGCGCCATTGGCGTCGATATAACTGATCTGGTGGAACTGCTCAGCATCTGTAGCCATAAGGACGAGCGCCCGGTTCCCGACGTCTTTGCGTGTTATTGCACGTGATTCCTCGTACACCTCACGGACGAGTCTGTATCCAAAATCTTCGCGGTCAATTTCACCTGCCTCTCTGCTCATCTGCAATTTTTGCCAGAGAGGGTGTGCTTTGCATGTCTCAAGAATTTTTGCTCGCATCGCCGCACCAATCTCCCCCAATGCCGGCTTGGGAGCATCGGTTAGGTGCTCGGGATTTGGAGTGTTTTGCTTCTCAGGCATATTGTGATTATACATTAAATTATTCATTTCATCAACTTCACCCACTCCATACTCCCTTCTCCATACTGCATACTGCGTTTCAAGTACACATGCCCGCCCGTCACCTTCTAATCACCGGCTTAGTCCAGGGAGTCAATTTCCGCCACGAAGCAAAAGCCAAAGCCGACGCCCTCCATCTCACCGGCTGGGTACGCAACAATGATGCCGACGGCTCACTCGAGATGCACATCGAAGGCAGACCGGATGCCCTGAAAGAATTTGAGCAGTGGTGCCAAAATGGCCCACAGCCGGCACGTGTGGAAAATGTGCAGGCGAAGGACGATCCCGAGGATTACGGCAAGAGCTTTGTCGTCCAGATGTCGAGTTAGTAAGACAGTGTGAACACTACCGGGCCGGCTTGTGTGGCAGCAACAGAGCCAGGCCCGCCATTTGGATGACGTGTCCGATGGTGTAGCCGAGGGGGAGGCTCAGGATCCCGATCGCAGGTGCGAACCACCAGGCGATCGCAACTGCCACGACCGCATTCAACACGTTGAAGATGGCCGGCCGGGTCGTGTCCTTCAGGGCGAAGTAGGCACGGGAGAACAGGTGGTTCAGGCTCTCGAAGGGAATAGAGAAGGCATAGAGCGTGAGGCAGAGTGTGAAGAGTGCTGTCTGCCTCTGCAGGTGCACCAGCCAGATGGCGACTGGCGTGAGGAGTACGAGCGCGATTGCGCCCGGAACGGTGAGAACAAGCAGGTACAAAATCCCCTTGCGCAGATACACGCCGTAGCGGTGCCACTCCCCTTTTGCGGCGGACTGACTCAAGAGCGAGAAAATGGAGAGCGCCAGTGCGATGCCCGAGACGCCGATAATAACGGATTGGAAGTTACGGGTGTACGCGTTCACGGTCACCGAACCTGCCGGCATGCCCGAAGCTAGCCCATCAAAAATAAGGAGCTCCACGTAGAGCATGGCGAGCGCGATCATCCGCGGAAGCATCAGCAGCCCCAGCTCACCGATATCCGGGTGCCACAGGGTGATGCGGGGGCGGTAGCCGCGCGAGAGCAGTGCAGAAAGACGCACGAGTGTACAGAGAACGGCGCCGAGCACCGTCCCGAGCATGGGCCCCAATTGGCCGTACACGGGCGTCAGCCACACCGTGCCCGCGATCGTACCCAACGTGTAGAGAATGGGCGCAATGCCGTACACCCAGAATCGCTGCACCGTGAGCAGATACTGCCCGTAGGCGTTGGCGAAGACAAAGAGGAGGTTCGTGAGCAGCGCCAGACGCGCAAACTGGATGTAGAGCGCGAGATCCGCCCCCGTAAATTGCGTCAGGTGCGGTGCGAGCCAAGGCAGCAGCGCTGTGAGCACAAGGGCGATCACGCCGAAGCCGATGGAAGAGACAAAAATCACGCCGTTGAGCAGCTTTTCCATCTCGCGCTCGTCGCGTTCAACGTGATAGCGCGCGAGCAGAGGGACCAGCGCAACCGAGAACCCCGCCATGATGAAAATCTGGAACAGGAGATCAGAGGGCCGAAACGAGGCGATGTAGACATCGACCGTGCTCAGGCCCGGGAACGTCTGAGCAAGAAGACGGTCACGCATGAGGCCGACCACCGATGCACCGAACTGGGTGACGGCCAGCACGGCCGCACCGCCGAGGATGCGATGCTGAAAACGGAGAGCGCTGAAGCGCATGAAGCAAGAATAGCAAGAGTGAGCGCAAAAAGCAGCCTGATTCATTCGGCAAAGGCCTACCGAGACACATCATCCAACACCGCCTGCATGTACTGGAGCGTATTCAGTCCCTCGACGATGCGCATCGCATTGGTTTCGCGATTCAGGAAGATGAAGGAAGGCGCAACGTAGATCTGCGAATCCGTTTCTGCTGCGGCTTTGTCATCGATCACGAGATCATAGAGCTCTTTCTGCTCGATACAGGTCTGGAGTTTTGCCGTGTCTGCACCGACCGTCGAGGCCGTCGAAAGCAGGATGTTCAACGGAAGGGGGCTTCCGGTTTGCTTCATCAAAAGGTCAAGATATGCCCAGAAGGCATCATTCCCCAGTTGCGCGGCAACGCACTCCGTCGCCATACCGGACCGGTAGTCATTCTCATTGTTCGAGGCCGGATAATGGCGGAAAACCCAGTGGATGCGATCCTTGTTCTTCTCGAAAAACTCATGCATCTTCGGGTGAACGAGTTGTGTGTAGAGACTGGTCAGAGCGGCATACTCCACCACGATGATCTTGGTTCCGGGGTCGCCCAGAATATGCTCGTCCGCCTCAATATCCGTCAGAAAAACGTACGGGCTGGGTTCTGCCGGCAGCGGTTTGTCGCCGGTGTACTGGGCGACATCCTCGAATTTCTCCAGCGTAGGCTGGGCCGCAGGGGCGATCAGGGGCGCGGGTGGCTGTTCCGGGGAAGCGCCATGAAACGTCGGTTGACCGCCGATGAGCCAGTTCGCAAAAAAGTACCCGCCGATGAGCACGAGCAGACAGAGCGCGACGACAAACCAGACCTTCGTACGATCCTGTGATTCCATCATGAAGCGAAGAGTACGAGAAGAAAATGTTCCCGCCTAGACTCCATGACTTGACTCGAAATATTCCTATTCACAAATAGCACTTTGATCGAACGAGGACACAAGAAAATGAATACGCAATCGATTGACCTCAATGCAAGGAAAGTCATGTGCATCTATAAGGAGTGCACTGCTACTCTTGCGTATAATTATGCGAAAACTGCTCGGTCGCATCACCGTTTCGATCGCGCTCGTTATCGTGATGGTTCTCGTCCTGCAACAGAATGTGACGCCGAAAAAGGGGAAATATGAGCTTGCAGCAGAGCTGATTGGAGCGAGCATCTGCCCCACGGGAACCCACGACTTTAACTGTAAGTGTGATCGGGCCAAAATCGCGTCCACAGAACAGATTTCGGAATCAGAGGCGGGCGGCGTGAGCGTGTATTGCTGCGCGGAAAAAGAACTGGGTTTCCTCACGCGCATGAAGGATACGACCAATCCCACGGATGCCGATAACGCGTATCAGGAGCTCGTGACTTTTCTGGATGCCTACAACGGAATGAAAGACGAAGGGCCGGACCTGCTGGAAAATTGGTTGCAGAACAACTGCGATAAGGCCACCTGTGATCAGTGTGACAAATTTATCGATCTCGTTGGCGGAAGCGCCGGGAGCAATCCTTCATCGAATAATAACTCTTCGGACAACAATTCCTCGGCCAACAACTCTTCGGAGGGCGGAGGCTCTTCTCGGGGAGGCACCTCGTCGAAAGGTGGCGGCAAGTCGAGCGCCGCAGGCGGAAGTTCCAGTGCAGGGGGGAGCAGCTCGAGTGAGGCCGCATCCAGTTCCAGCGCAGAGGCGAGCTCCAGCAGCGGTCAATCCTCCTCCGGAAAGAATTCCAGCACTTCTGTCGGCAGCTCGAGCGAAGCGAACAGCTCTTCATCCGGCGACTCCAGTTCCAGCGAAGAAAGCTCCAGCAGCGAAGACTCCTCTTCCTCCGCCTCAGAAGAGAGTTCGAGCAGCGAAGAATCCTCCTCCTCTGAAGAGAGCTCCAGCAGCGAAGGTTCTTCTTCATCCGAAGGGAGCTCAGAATCCTCCTCTTCCTCCGCGAATACGTACTACGTCATCTGCGACAAGCCGGATCCCAAGGGCTACTGCTGCAAAGCCAGTGACAAAACATCGGGGAAAAAATGCGATGCGCTGGGGAGTGCGGATACCTGCTACGACAAAGGAGCGACTCCTGCGGCTGGTGACAACAAGCCCGGCAACTGGTACCTCGCTCAGCTGAACAAAGAGGAAAAGCAGGGAGTGCAGAATAAATGTATGAAAGAGGGAGGCGGCACGGGTACCGGCGGTGCTCCCGAAGAGTGCAAGGGGACATGTGGCGACGGACGCGTCGACAAGGAGGGCGACGCCCCTGAAGAATGTGATGAAGGAGAGGCCAACACAACCGATCCCAATACAGAAGCAGAATCCATTACCGAATCCGACAAGGCCGTCGAGAGCCGGGACGGCACCGTGAATATCCCCAAGGGAATATCCAATGCCCGTGAATCACTGACAGGGCCGATACCCTGGAGCAAGGCCTGGGGGGATCAGTTGAAAAAAAGTAATTGCGACGACACATGCAAATTCACCAAATGCGTCGGGGTCAATCCATCGGCCGATACTTCGGCCTGTCTTGCCATTCATACCGGTGACAACAAGGAGCCGCTCTGTCAGCCGGTCACCCATCAATTCGTGAATGGAATGGGTCCCTACCTCAAGCCGAAAGGAGGCGTGACTGACGGAATGCAGTTGACCCTCGATGATGTCGAAACGAATTTCGGCGCGTGTTCCAATCTGCCCGGCCGCAGTACGACCGGAAAGCTGTTCGCTCTCGGCGGCGGGCAGGATGTCGGCAATCCCGCCGAGATCGACGGAGGAGTGGAGGACGATATTGAATACGCGCAGCAAATCTCCACGACGGACCTGATGGCGACTGTACTGGTTGCCGGAAAATTACTGGCACTGGATCCCGCCAATAAGTGCGATGACGGGGCGGGCAATAATGTGCCTCCGGAGGATACGGATGTGGCTGAGGGGGCAGATTGTGGAAGATACTGCTGGGTAGAGAAAGAAGGAGGAGCTCGATGCACCTTCGGAGGAGAATGTCCGAGTGGTACTTGTTACTACTTTGATGTGAATGGCAGAAAAAAACATTGTCGTGGAAGAGCGGACGGAGTGGACCTGCTCCCCGACAATAATTGTCGTGCCGATAATGGTTTTTGCGCCTCACTCGTCACCTATCACAACATGGCCACGTGCGGCTCGCGCGAAGACGCCACTGGCGGAATGATGTGGTGCATTAATCACAGCTGCAAGAAACTGGCAGTGAAGGAGCGCCGACGTTCCGACCGGCAGGACAATACTCCGGCTCCGCCTCCGGGACAGGGTGGCATGCCTCCCGGCGGCGGTGGAGGCGGAGGCGGGTATCCGAGAGGATCTTCAGGAGGCTCCACTGGAGGTGGCTCGACCGGGAGTACAGGCAGTGGCGGCAGTGGCGGCAGTGGCGGCAGCCCCGGCCCCGGAAGCAGCCGCGGGAGCAGCGTTGCCTCGAGCAGGCCCAGCAGTGCTGGTTCTAGCGGGAGTGGTGGGAGCAGCAAAGCTTCTTCCAAGTCTTCTTCCAAGAGTAGTAGTAGCAGCAAGAGCGGAAGCAATGATTCAGGTGGCGGCGTAGGGAGCAAATCTTCATCTAAATCGTCGTCCAAATCTTCTTTAAAGAGCAGCAGCTCAAGCGGCCCGAGCAGCGCAAGCACTGGAAGCGATGATGGTGGTGGAAACAGCAGAAGGAGCAGTAACGGGAGTCAGGGCTCCGGGGGCAGTGGCGGCAGTGATGGTTCAGGAGGAAGCAGTGGAAGGAGCAGCAATGCAAGTAATAGCTCTGGAGTCAGTGGCGGCAGTGCCACCAGCAGTCGCAGCAGCAGTATGCAGGACTGCTGTCGTTATTCCGCTCCGACAATCAACGGAGAGACCGGCGAGGTGTTCTGCCGTGACGGCACCCTGCAGCCGGATGGCCGGTGCCGCAACTGCGCGGGCTGCTACAGCAGTAGTAGCAGTAGTAAGAGCAGCAGCGTTGCCGAGTGTTGTAAGTACCAAAGCCCCATTTACAATGCAGAAACGGGGGTCTGGTATTGCCAGAAGGGAGAGCTGCAGGAAGATGGCCGATGCCGCGACTGCGGAGGCTGCTACAGCAGCACTTCCTCGGGCAGGTCCTCCTCCGGAGGAAGCGGCGGCTCTGACAGCAGCGGAGGTGGAGGAAGCAGTAGGAGTTCTTCGTGCGGTTCCCAGTGCTCCCGCAGCTCCGCCTCTTCGCGGTCCGCGAGCTGCGGCAACGGACGGATCGATCTGGGTGAAGACTGTGACAACGGAGGGATGTGCAAGAACGGCCCGAAGCAGTTCCAGACCTGCTTCTCCAATGCAGATTGCTTCAATGCACAGGGGCAATGCGTGAATGGCTGGTGCAGTGACGGCCTCCCCTGCTTCGGCGACTGGGATTGCGTGGATTTGTTCCAGTGCGTCTACAACACCTTGTCTGACCCGTCCTGCACCGCACAGTGCAAGCAAACGAGTTCGCGTTCCTCCTCTTCATCCAGCAATGACTCATCCGGGAGTGGCGCTTCGGGCTCCCGCACCAGTGCGAGTGCTTCCAGTGCCACCTCCGGCCAAAGCTCCCAATCCAGCAAGAGTGCGAGCATTCAGGAGTGCTGCAAGTATGCCAATCCTATTTTCAATGCACAGACCGGAGAGTGGTTCTGTCAGAAAGGCGAACTGCTGAACGGAGTCTGCCGTGACTGCTCCTCCTGCTTCAGCAGCAGCAGTTGCTCCCGCAGCTCAAGCATGCAGGATTGCTGCAGATACACCAATTCCGTGATCAACGGTGAAACGGGGCAGATCTTCTGTCCTGATGGAGAGTTGCAGCCGGATGGTCGCTGCCGCAACTGCAGTGCCTGCTATAGCAGCTCTTCCCGCTCGTCCTCCCGTTCCTCCTCGGCCAGCCACTCCCGCGCCTGCGGCAACGGGCTGATCGAGATCGGAGAGGATTGCGACAACGGCAGCATCTGCGGAGCCGGTGAAGTGGCCGGTCGCCGCTGTGCAAACAACAGCGGCTGTTCCGTCTATCGCGGACCCTGCACAGGAGGGGTCTGCAGCCTGAAAACAGCCGTGTCCTGCGGGGGTGACGGGGATTGCGTCGAGGAGTACCCGTGCGTCTTCGACACTGCCTCGGATCTCACCTGCTCTGCGCAGTGCAAGCGCACCTCGAGCTCGTCACGGTCCTCCAGCTCAAGCTCCAGCTCCCGTTCCTCCTCGTCATCCTCGGGATACGGTTACAGCAGCACGCCCCCGCCCTTCTGCGGGAATGGCGTTGTCAATTCCGGTGAGCAGTGTGACGACGGAAACCTGAGTGAAGGCGACGGATGCGACCGGCTCTGCCGCATTGAGGTACCGCACATCTGTGGAAATGGGAGAGTGGAAGCACCCGAAGAATGTGACGACGGAAACCGGCAGGCGGGTGACGGCTGTTCTCCTTCCTGCATCCGGGAACAGGTTAATGCTCTCTGCGGTAACGGCATTATCGAATCGCCCGAAGAGTGCGACGATCGCAACCTGCAGGATGGCGACGGATGCAGCAGAAGCTGCAGCATTGAGCGTCCCTGGGGGAGCAGCTCCAGCATCTTCATTCCGGGGACATTCGTCTGCGGCAATAACATTCTCGAGCCCGGTGAGGAGTGTGACGACGGAAACCAGATGATCGGCGACGGATGCAATGCCTCGTGTCGCAAGGAAGCGATTCATGGGCAGCCGGTCTGCGGCAACGGCGTGAAGGAAACCTACGAGCAGTGCGACGATGGCAACCGGCAGGCGGGCGACGGCTGCGATGCAAGCTGCCGCATCGAATCCACCATCATCACCGGCACGAAAGACTGCGGCAACAGCAAACTGGAGCCCGGCGAAGAGTGTGATGACGGCAACCGCCGCGATTTCGACGGCTGCTCCGCAACCTGCTTCCTCGAGAAGGGTTCCTGCGGCGATGGCATCATTCAGCAAGCCCTCGGCGAACAGTGCGAGCCCTCTCTTCCGCGTCCCCCCGGGACGTCCGTGCCGTACGGGTGCGGCCAGAATTGCCGGTACACGCTGAACTTCTGCGGCAACGGTCTTTTGGATCCGGGCGAGCAGTGTGACGCCGGCAGCAGGCTGAACAGTAACCAGCCCGATTCGCTCTGCCGCTTAGACTGTTCCCTCCCCCGTTGCGGAGACAGGATCGCCGACAGCGGAGAGCAGTGCGATGATGGCAATGCCAAGAGCGGCGACGGCTGTGACCGGTTCTGCCTGCGCGAAGGAGGTGCGCCGACAAGCAGTATCTGCGGCAACGGACGTCTGGAGATCGGCGAGGAGTGTGATGACGGCAACCGCATCATCGGTGACGGCTGCAATAGTTCCTGCCGTAAGGAGCCCGCGTGCGAGCCGGCGAATATGATCTGCGGAGACGGCATCCGGGGCTGTCTGGAGGCATGCGATGACGGAAACCGAGTGAGCGGGGACGGTTGCTCGGCAGATTGCCGCATTGAAGGGCCTGCGACGATGATTGCAGCAAGCAGCAGCCCGCAGGGACAGCAACAAGGAACCTCGTCCGCCGGTGGAACGTTCAGTAAAGGCCCTGCGTTCGCCACCCTCCGCGCGTACACGCTCGCAACCTCGCGCACTCAATCCATTCCGGGACAAACCGGCCCTGCCGCGGTTGCGGTCATGGCCGCCGGCGCCGCCGCAGGATTCTCCTGGATGCGTCGACGTCGGAGTCGGTGAACCCAAGGGGTTCCTCCTGTTCTCATTTTGCATGACGACCCAAACGATCCTCCGGCGCTTTCTCCTCCCGACGATTCTGCTGGGGGCCGTCGTCGCCGTGCTCTCGTGGGAGCCATCGCATGTGTCACCCGGTTGGAAGGCTCAAGTGACGACCAGCTCGTCCTCCGCAGTCTGCGGCAATGGTGTACGCGATGGTACTGAAGAATGTGATTGTTACGGTGAGCAAAACCAATGGACCTGTAACAGTACGACACGATACTGCGATTGCCCTTCGCCCATCGGCAATGGAACCTGCACGTGTGTGAATGTTTCGTCGAGCTCCTCCTCCGCGGCATCCGTAGATTGTGCTCCGTGTACGAATGGCGGATGTCAGACGTGCGCCGCCAACGCTCAGGATCCCCTGTGCGGAATTCCTCTGGCCAATGGTGGTACCTATGAATGTTTGGCAGCTCCCAATGCCAATTATACGGTCTGTACCTGTCCGGCAGCCTCTTCTGCGACATCGTCCTCGCCATCAACCCAGAGTTCCGCAGCCAGTCAGGCATCTTCCGCTGCAGCAACTTCGCAGTCTTCCTCGGCTGTTGTATCTTCCCAGACTTCATCTGCCGCAGTGTCCTCTCAGGCCTCTTCCGTTCTCCCGCCTCAGAGTTCCTTCAGCTCGGCAGGTTCGGCGCCCAACGGCTCCGTCATCGGGATCGAAGCCGGGCTCTGCGCGCAGGTGAAGGCGGATCCCGTCACCGGCCAGAAGCTGGTGTACTGCTGTCTCGATGAGGGTTTCATCTACCAGCGCGAAGCCAGCCAACAGGAATTCGAGCAGTTTGTGTCCCTGCTGAAACGTCTCGAAAGCATGTCGGCCAAAGATGCCAAACCCATTTTCGATGTCCCCTATGACGGCAGCATTCACAGGAAGTACGGTTGGACCTCCCTCTGCGGAAAACAGATCCCCTGCGATGTGTGCTCCCAGGATCACATCTGCGGCAACGGAGTGGTGGAAGCCACCGAGAAATGCGACGACGGCCCGCGCAATTCCGCCGAGACGCCGGACGTGTGCCGCATTGACTGCACGCTGCCCAAATGCGGAGACAGCGTGATTGACCGTCAGGCGGGCGAGGAATGCGACGACGGCAGGTTCAACGGCGATCAGCCCAATCGCTGCAGAACAGACTGCGTCCTTCCCCGGTGCGGCGACGCCATCATCGATTCCCTCAGCGGTGAAACCTGTGATACGGGAAGAGGCAATTCGGATACGCTGGCCAACAGCTGCAGAAGCAACTGTCAGTCCCCCCGCTGCGGCGACGGAGTGCAAGACTCGCACGAAGATTGCGATGACGGCAATCGGGCAGACAGTGACGGGTGCTCCTTCTACTGTGAATTGGAAAGAAGACAGACCTCCTCTGCTGCTGTCACCGTCCTCCCGACGCTGCGCTGCGGGAACGGAATCACGGAACCCGGGGAGGAGTGCGACACCGGTTCGAATAACGCAAACGTCCCCAACAACTGCAGGCAGAATTGCATCCTGCCACGCTGCGGAGACCGCATTCAGGACACCGGCGAGGAGTGCGACGACGGCAATAACGCAAACGGAGACGGCTGCACTGCCCTCTGTATGCGGGAACTCGTCCTCTCGCTGACAAATGTCTGCGGGAATCAGATCATCGACCCCGGGGAGGAATGTGATGCCGGCAGCGGTAACGCCAACATTCCCGACCACTGCCGCTTCGACTGTCGCTTCCCCACCTGCGGCGATGGCATCAAGGATACGAACGAACAGTGCGACGACCGCAACCACCTGGATGGTGACGGATGTACGAAAGACTGCTTCAGCGAATTCTGCGGCGACGGCTTCAAAGAAATGGGCGAAGAGTGCGACGATGGCAACCTGATCAGCGGGGATGGCTGCAGCCGCTTATGTCAAAAAGATACAGGGACGCCCGTTTCCGCCCTCATCATCGAGACGGGTTCCCTGGCCATGCGCTCTTCCAGGCCGCCGCTTCGCGGCGCAGCCTCCAGCAAGGCGTCGACCGCCGCATCTTCCAAGGTCTCCACAGCACAGCAGAAATCCTCTGCACGGATGGTGAATCCGGTCGCCACTGTCTCGTCTTCGTCCTCCGCCTCGAGCGTGTTCTCCGTCACGGGCCAGGCGTTCTCGATAGCCTCATCCGCCCCGCAAATGGCTTCCACCACCCTGAACGCGCAGGTGATTCCCTTCCCCGCCGCAGCCACCGTTCCCGTATCCGCGTACTACTATCCGCAGCAACCGGTCTTCACTACGACCACCCTGAATGACACCGGTCCTGCCGCCTTGAGCATCGTCGCCATGGGGGCGGCCGCGGGCCTCGCGTGGGCAAGACGGAAACGAAGGATGTAACGAGGGAGCTTGAAGCTGTTAGCTGTTAGCTGATAGTACGAATTTTTGTTGTTCTAAAAGCTATCAGCTCACAGCTAACAGCTCGTTACCATTTGCCTCCCGCCCCACCACCCCCAAAGGATCCTCCTCCAAACCCTCCGAATCCCCCTCCCGATGAACTTCCGCCGGAACCGAATCCCCCGCCCCCCATCATTCCACCCCATCCGCCACGCCCTCCGCGACGACCGGGGCGGCCCGGTCGATAGGTCTTGGACGCGATGAAATCGATCAGCAAACCGACAATAAGCAAGAGAGGAATGGTCAACCACCAGCCAAAGACGACCGCAAGCCCGATGCCGCACACGCCTCCGAGCACGCCGCCCAACCACCACGACTTGGTGCGGCCCAGAAAGACCACTGCCCATTGAAGGAGGATGATGACAAAGAAGAAGAGGAAGGGAACGAATCCGCCAGAGCTGCCTTCGGATGACGTCGCATAGCGGTCCGCCGTATATTCGCCGCCGATGTGCTTCTGAAGCGCCGTGATGCCCGCCTTGATGCCCCCTGCGTAATCCCCATCCCGGAATTTTGGCGAGATCTCCTGCTCGATGATGCCTTTCGCCACGATATCCGGCACGGCCCCCTCGAGCCCGTAGCCCGTTGCGAGAAAGATCTCGCGATCGGAGTACGCAACGAGAATGAGGATGCCGTTATTATTTTCCTTCGTGCCGACCCCCCACTTGCGCCCCACCTGCACCGCGACATCGGCAATGGGCTCGCCGTTCAGCGTATTCACAATCAGCACGGCGATCTGGTTGCTCGTTTCCTTCTGGTAGGCGGTGAGTGTTTCGGAAATCTGTGTCTTTTCCTCCGCAGAAAGCACATTGGCCGTGTCCGTCACAAAGCCGTCATTCGGCGGGACGTCGAAGGCCAGCGCGGTCACTGCACCTCCGAGGAGCACGAGGACGCCCGTCACGCCGACGAGAGCGACCTTGAGGCGCATCATTGGTCGAAATCAACGACGGGAGCCTTGTCAGCGCCGGGAGCGGCCTCGAAGGGCTTCTCCTGAGCAAAACCGAAGATCCCGGCCAGTAGATTGGACGGGAAGCGCCGGATAGCCACGTTGTAGGTCTTCACGGCATCGTTGTAGTCCTTGCGGGCCACGGAGATGCGGTTCTCGGTGCCTTCCAGCTGCGTCATGAGGTCACGGAATGCCTCTGTCGCCTTCAACTGCGGGTAGGCCTCGACCGTGACGAGCAGGCGACCCAAGGCGCCTTCCATGTTCTGGGCGGCTGCAAGCTTGTCCTGTCTCGTTCCGGCACCCATCCACTGCGTACGGGCCTCCGTAACCGCCGTGAGCGTGGATTGCTCGAAATTTGCCGCGCCTTTAACGGTATTCACCAGATTCGGCACCAGATCGATACGCCGTTGATAGACAGTCTCCACCTGCGCCCATGCGTTCTTCACGTTCTCCTGCTGGGCAACGAAGCCGTTGAAGCCGCTCCACAGCCACCCGCCAAGGACGACAAGGACCAGAATGAGTACGATGACCCAAGGTTTCTTGATCATGGAAAAAGGGGAAAAGCTTCCGCAGTATAGCATAGGCTTTCGCTCACGATCCAAACGTCCCGATCAATTCCGCTTCAGCCACACTATGCCCCTGCATGGCCGAATGGAGGGAGGACCCTCTGCACCTCTGCCAGTGCAGACAGCCAACCCTCCCCCGGCCCATCGCATTACACAGCTTTCAGAGTCTCACCGTCGTCGAAGATGCCCGGCATGATTTCGCGGTAGCCCGCCTGCATGAAACGCTGCCGCTGCAGAAGCGGATCGACTGCACTGCGGTGACCGTTCGGGAAATTCTCGGGATCAGTGTGCGGCTTCACCGCTTCGGGTTCCAGCGGGCCATCGCGGCCCGCATCTTCGAGCGTACGAATCATTGTGGAAAAGGGGGAAGAAGTAGTACCGCCAGTCTCACAACATCTGAACGCACAGGAAATCGATTGGATGAGCGAAAGATTCCACTCCCCTCCTCTGCCTTTCCATAAAACAAAAATGCATAGAGGGAGTGGATCGGACACCCAGTTGCTGGCATTGGAAAACGGGCTGGGGAATGGCCCCACACAACTCGCTTCGCTCGTATGCGGGGCCAAGGATCTTGCGACTCGCTGCGCCTGCCTGCCGGCAGGCAGGTCGTTTCACTCCTTGCTCGTCAGCAATTCACCTTGGTCGGGGTGGTGCGACTTGAACGCACGGCCTCCTGCTCCCAAAGCAGGCGCTCTAGCCAACTGAGCTACACCCCGGACTGACGTAGGATACATCAAAACAAGCAGTCATGGGCTAGAGCGCTGTATTGTTTATTGCTCGCATCGCAAGCGATGCTCTTGAGCCAACTGAGCTACACCCCGGATGCACAGAGAGGATACACTAGACACGCATGGGCTGCATTATCCCCATGAAGCATGCCAACAGTATTTCTCTTCCACGGCGTCGGAGGTCACTCGCAGGAAAACTGGCTTCCCTGGCTTCAGGGTGAACTGGAGCGGCAAAGCTACGCTGTCATCGTTCCCGACTTTCCGAACGCGGATCATCCCGTGCTCGCGGAATGGTCCGCTGACTTCCGGAAGTACGACACACTGATTGATGAACACACAATGTTCGTCGGGCACAGTCTCGGGGGCGCATTTGCCTTGAGGCTGCTCGAGCGGATGAGCAAATCCATTCGCGCCTGCTTCCTCGTCGCATCCGTCTGGGGCGTGATGGAAAACCAATTTGATCCGGTCATGAGTACCTTCACCGAACCTCCCTACGATTGGAAAAGGATTCGAAGGAACGCAAAACACTATTCGGTCATTCATTCCGACAATGATCCCTACATCAAACTGTCGCAGGCTGAGGAACTCGCAAAGAATCTCGGTACGAACGTGACGCTCGTCCGTGGCGGCGGGCATTTCAATGTGAGCGCCGGATATAGGGAATTTCCGTTCCTGCTCGAACGCATCACCGCTGCATCGTAAACCTCCGCTCATAATCCGCCTTCTGGTACGCCGTGCCGGATTGAAGCTTCTCTTTCTCCGCCTTCTGGATCTGTCCTTCTTTGTCCCACTGCGCCTTCTTCACGCACCAGTTGCCGAATCGAAGCGCGGTGAAAGTGGTCTTGCCCTTGCTCAGGCACCAGTCAATGCAGCGGTCCACCTCGGCGGTCATTCCCTGCACACGGCCGTAATAGCGATGCACCGTCAGATAGAAATGTTTCGGCTCGCATTTCTCACACTTCAGCCCCACGAGCGCGCAGGCATCTTTGGCATGCTGCGAAAGCTGCTCAGCAAGGCTCAACTCTGTGCTCGAAAGTTCGATGGGCATAGTGCCGATTCATACTATGGCAAAGCACTCGTGTGAAACAAGCTTCTCAGCGCGATTGGAATGATTGGCACACTGAAGCCAATGTCCAGTACTCCGCTCTGTTTCGAGGCGTAGAACAAGTGACATTGTGCCGCGGGACTGTACAATCCCTGATTAATACGTTCCCCCATCTCTCATGAAGCGTCTGCTCTCCTCCTTCTTCCTCACTGCCCTTCTGTCTACGCTCACCTTGCCCGCCCTTGCGGCGACGCTCAAGGCTGGCGAGACCGTCAAAGTGACGACACCCATCAGTGACAATGCGTATGTCATCGGCGGGCAGGTCACGGTGGATCAGCCGGTTTTGAAGGATCTGGTGGTCGCAGGCGGAAACGTCCTCGTCAAATCGAACGTGAAAGAGGATGTCCTCGCGGCGGGCGGAACGGTGTTCGTGCAGGGGAACATCGGGGGCGACGTGCGCATCGCGGGAGGCAACCTGGTGATCGGAGGGACGATCGGCGGTGATCTGGTTGCCGCAGGCGGCTCGGTCACGCTTCTGGACGGCTCGTCGGTCTTGGGCGACCTCTGGATGGGCGGGGGTGACCTCAACCTTGGCGGAACGGTGGGGGGCGACCTGCAGGTGCGCGGCGGAGTTATCCGCATGGGGAGCATCGTGAAGGGCGATGTCGACATTCAGGGAGAAGACATCAGCATCTCCGGATCCGTGGATGGTTCCGCAGTGCTGGCAGCGAAGACCATCACGCTGGATCCCCGGGCCAAGCTGATGCGCGACGTGCGCTACTGGAGCGCGCTTGGTGAGAAACAGTTTGCTGCGACAAAATCACAGATCCGCGGGACGGTGACGTATGATCCGACCTTGCTGCCGCTTCAGGGAAAGCAATTCGAAAAGGCAGGCAAGATGACGGGCGCGGGCATCATTGTGGCGATCATCGGCGTGGGCGGCTTCCTCCTCCTCTCCGCAACGCTGATCATCCTGCTCGTGGTGCTCCTGACGAAGACCTTCTTCGCCGACTCGGCCAAATTCCTGTCGAAGAAGACCTGGACGAGCTTCCTGTACGGATTCCTCTTCTTCGCTGCGACCCCCGTGGCGGCCTTCCTCTTTCTCATTTCCATCATCGGGATCCCGATCGCGCTCTTCATCGGATTCCTGTATGTCTTTGCCATCTTGTTCGCCAATCCCATCACGGCGATCGTGCTGGCCCGCACGCTGGAGATGAGACGCGGCGCCAAGTGGGGCAAACCCATGATCATCCTCGTGAGCGTGCTCTTCTACCTCGCGCTGAAGATTGTCCACTTGATCCCGATCGTTGGCTGGATGGTCTGCTTCGTGACGGTGCTCTTCGCCTACGGCGCGGTGATGGCCACCAAGTGGTCAAAGTGGACGAAGGTGCGGTAATAATGAATGTTTGCAGCCGGGGTTCATGAACCCCGGCTGCGGATGTGGTGCAGCGCGATCCCGGCTGCCACCGCAACGTTGAGCGACTCCTTCTTGCCGTGCATCGGGATGTGCACGACTGCATCACACAGCTTGAGGAGCTCTTTCGGAACGCCCAATACTTCGTGACCGAGGATCAGGCATGCTTTTGACGGCGGCACGTATGCCTGAAGATCGACTGCTCCCCTCGCCTGCTCCAGTGCGACAATCGTGAACCCCTGCTTCTTGAGCTTCGCGATGACCTTCACCGGATCTTCCGCTTTCTCCCACGAAACGAATTCTTCGGCTCCAAGAGCCGTCTTGCTGATTTCGCGTCGCGAAGGTGCGGCCGTGTATCCGGTGAGAAACATCTTCTCAATATTGAAGGAATCGGACGTTCGGAAGAGCGAACCCACGTTCCAGAGAGAACGGATATTGTGAGCCAAAACGACAATGCGGCGCTGCATACGATTACTTTATACCATTTCAGAGTGCCCTCTAGAGCATTGACGGGGAAAGGCCGTTCCTGTAAAGAAATTGATCCTTTCTCCCTCTTTTTATGCCCAGTCCACGCAAATTCCAAAAGCAGCAGAAGACGATGGAATCATTCGCGCGCGTCGCGAAGGCTGTCTCTCTCCTGGCGGCAACGGGCATGAGCAGGACAAAAGGTCCACTGGAGGCAGCGAAGGCCTATACCGACAGGATGGCACAGATGATGCGCACGCTTCTTTCGGAGGAAGGGCTCGCCTCGCAGATAGCGTCTCTTCGGCAGGAGCAACGATCGGCACTGGTGCTCGTGCTTGGCGCTGACAAGGGGCTCTGCGGCGGCTATCACGCAAATCTGACGAAAGTGGCGGGCCCGCACATTCAGACGCTGCGTCAGCAGGTGCCCGATGTGCACGTCGAAGTCTTCGGTAAACGGACAGGACGCCTGATGCGAGCGCAACAGATGGAGCCTGAGATCGTGCGGGAACGTGGCACCAAAACGCCGACGCTGAACGACGTGCTTCCGGATGCCGATCGGTACTGGGCCGCTTTCCAGGGAGGAAAAGTGGATCGTGTTGACGTCGCCTACACGCACTACGGCAATGCCACAACGATCAAACCGGTCGTGGAAACGCTGCTCCCCATCCAACCTGTCTTTGATCAGGAAGACATGCAGGATGATCAATCGGACAGAATGGATTTCTACCCATCGCGCGAGGATCTGCTCTCAAGCATGCTCCTTCCCTACTATCAGGCGCGCTTCTACACGCTGTTTCTCGAAGCCACACTCTGCGAGCAGAAGGCGCGCATGGAACGCATGAGTGCGGCAAAATCCAGTGCGGAAAAGCGCGGCAAGAAATATGGCCAACAGTACCGCAGGGCACGGCAGGGCAAAATCACGAACGAGCTGCTGGAGCTCACGAGTGGCGCCGATGCGGTGAGCGAGCAATGAGGGAATCAGGACATCCGTTCCAACGTGCTCGCATGGGGATTGGCAAAGACCTCCAGCACTTCGCGCCGAAGGATCTCCTGCTCTTTGACTCCACGGCAGATGTAGCAGACGCCTGTTTCACTCCCCTTCCCCAGTGTGGCCGCGCCCGTATCCGGCTCGTCCCGCCGAAGAAGCGTCACCGCTTCTGTCAGAGGGGACTTCTGTGCAGGAACCAGTTTCTTCTCGTTGATCTCCCACCGATAAAATGTCCCGCCCTGTCGCACGAGTGCCGTCTCTTTGTTGGGATTAAAGAACGACAAACGTGAAAGAAGCTCCTCCGGCTTCGTCTTGCCCGGCGACAGGTACTTGAGTTGCGTGAGCCTGAGTCCCGGAACAAGCCGGTGCGCCGCCTGCTCCACCGTCCGCTCCTCGTTATTGGTGATGATCGTACCGACGAAGATCTCGACCGGGCGTGGTGGTCTGGAACCAACCTCCCATTGTTCCGACGTTTCTTTCTTTCCTGCCATTTCTTTCTTTCCTGCCTTCCGTCCCTCAATCCACCGTTTCATCGACTCGAAATACGGCAACCCGTTCTCCGTGCGCTCCGGATGCGGCATAAGGGCTACGACATTCCCGGCAGGATTGCAGATCCCCGCAATGGCGAATGCGGAACCGTTCGGGGTCACGACAGGATCCTCCGAGACTTTTCCCGCGGCAGAGCAGTACGAGAACACCATCTGATCATTCTTCTTGAGCTCCTCCCACACATCCTTGTCCTTGGTCGTGAAACGTCCTTCGCCGTGCGCAATCGGCAGGTGCATGGCTCCCGTCCAGTCGGAAGTCGCGCAACGATCGCGCTTGCAGGTCGGCGTGATCCACACCCACTCGTTGATGAAGCCCACGGCCTGATCGTTGAGGGCATTGCGCGCCAGGCTCATCTTGAGTCCTTGATTGAGCGGAATGAGCCCGCTCTCCACCAGAATCTGCGCGCCGTTGCAGTTGCCAATGATCACTTTGCCACGCTCATTCTCCTCGTGGAGAAACGTGAGCAAGGGATCGCGCGCCGCCACCATGCCCGACCGGCCGCGGTCCTCGTAGCTGAAACCGCCGGGGACGAAGTACCCGTCAATGTCTTTGAGCTTCTCTTGGGAATCGTTCCACTTGAAGAACACCGCTTCCATGCCTGCCTGCTTCACTGCCCGAAGCGATTCCACTTCGCAGTTGTTGCCGGGAAAGGAAAGGACGGCGATACGAGGATATGTTGCCACATACGCATTGTAACAGCTTGTCTCAAACTTCAATAATCATCGCGAAGGCAAGCTCCGCTTGCCTGGAGCGATACCTTGAAGGGAAAGAGGGTCCGTGGGAGGAAACCGACAAGGTTTCCTTCCACGCAATCGTGGTACCCCCGGCAGGACTCGAACCTGCGGCCAACAGGTTAGAAACCTGCTGCTCTATCCACTGAGCTACGGGGGCACGCGGACAGTTGTTAGTAGAAATTATAGCAGAGAATTCCTCTTCCTTCAGCCCCACCTCACCCGCTATACTTTCGTACCGATGAAGTACAAAAGAATCATGCTCAAGATCTCGGGCGAAGCGCTCGCAGGAGATCGTGGTTTTGGCATAGAGCACAAGACCCTGCAAAAGATCGCCAAGCGCATTGCCGAGGTCGCCAAGAAGGATATCGAGATGGCAGTCGTCATCGGCGGCGGCAACATCTGGCGCTACCGCGACACAATGGAAAGCGGCATCGAACGGACATCGAGTGACGCCATGGGCATGCTGGCCACCGTGATGAACGCCGTTGCTTTGCAGTCCGCACTCGAAACACAGGGCTGCTACACCCGCGTCCTCTCCGCCGTGGATATTCCGCAGCTCGCCGAGCCCTACATCCGCCGCCGCGCCGTGCGCCACTTGGAAAAGAGCCGCATTGTCATCTGCGCGGGCGGCACCGGCAACCCCTACTTCACGACCGATTCCGCGGCGGCTCTGCGTGCGCTGGAACTGGGCTGTGACATCCTGCTCAAGGCCACGAACGTGGCAGGCGTGTACGACAAGGACCCGAAGAAGAGCCGCAGCGCCAAACTCTACGATGAGCTCACCTACCAGCAGGCCATCGAGCAGCACCTGAATGTCATGGATCAGGCCGCCTTCTCGCTCTGCGCAGACTCGAACCTGCCCATCCGCGTCTTCGACTTCAACAAAGAAGGCAACTTGCTCAAAGCGGCAACGGGTGAGAAGATCGGCACCCTCGTGCACAGCTGAACCTCTCCCCCACTCTTCCCCCCTTATCGCATGCCTACTCCACGCGTCGCGGCTTTTGGTACCGAATCCGACAAAGTCCTCAAGTTCCTGCAGACGGAATTCAGCAAACTGCAGACCGGCCGGGCCTCGTCCGCACTCGTCGATCATCTGGAAGTGGAGGCCTACGGGCACCGTCAGCAGCTCAAAACCCTCGCGGGCGTCACGGTGCAGGATGCGCGCAGTCTCGTCATCCAGCCGTGGGACAGATCCATCCTCGCCAATGTGGAGAAGGCGCTGCAGTTGGCGAACCTCGGCACCTCACCCGTAAATGACGGACAGGTGCTGCGCATCAACCTGCCCCCCATGAATGAGGAGCGGCGCAAGGAACTCACCAAGGTGGTGCAGAAGCTTGCGGAGGAAGCCAAGATCACCCTGCGTCAGCATCGGCAGGCCGTGCTCGACAAGATCAAGACGGAGGAGAAAGACGAAGACGCCCGCTTTACGCAGCAGGATGAAATCCAGAAGCTGGTGGACAAGGCAAATCTGCAGATCGAGGAACTGCGCAAGAAGAAAGAACAGGAGGTGATGACGGTTTAAAAAAACCGCTCGTCGACACAAAGGAGGACGAGCAGTTTAACAGTCATTCGCGCGAATGGCTCTCAGAAAGGCGTTAGCAGTTCAGGGGATCGACCCCGCCGCCGCCAGCGACCACGATCACTTCGATCTGGAACCCTGCACTGAGCAGGGCATTCCGGGTCAAGGTGTCAATCGTGAACGCAGACAACGAGGGCACCTCGACGCGCAAACTGGACGCGAAGAAGTGCAGTCCCCGGGCTTCGCCGGCGATGTCGACATAGGCCGGAACGCGGCCCAGAGGATCGACATACGTCGATGAGGTGACGGTCACAGTGGTTCCACGGAGGAGCCACCATTGACCCCACGGGTCGTACTGCTGATCGACGGTGCTGATCGACGACCCGTCACCCTCGAGAAAATCCCCAGGGTTCTTGTCGTTGAAGCGGTCACCGAAGACGCCATCGAGGTGATACACGAAGTCGTTCTCCGTGCCTCCCCAGACCTGGTCCAACCCGTCCCCTCCGGTGATCTGGTCACTGCCCGGCCCTCCGTAGAGCCAGTCATTGCCGTCATTGCCGAAGATGACATCGTTGGCATGGCCACCCTTCAACGTGTCGTTCCCGCCCGCACCGTGCAACTCCGTGGTCCCTGCGAAGAGGGTCATATCCACGCAATCGTCGTATTGCGAGCCGTAGAACACGAAACGGGAGACCCCCTCAACCGTCCACGTGGATCCGCTCCACGTAATGTTGACGGTCGTGGGACCAGTGGCAGTGATGCAAGCACCAGCACCCTGCTGGCTCCAGTCCACCGTCAGCGTGCCAGACTGGATCGTCCACGGCGGGGTGACGCGGGTGGGATCAGGCGTGATCAAGATGTCAGGGGTCCGCCAGTCGTTATCAAGGCTCAGGGTATCCTCACCCGGCTGGTAGTAGTACCAATCCGAGACGTGACACCCGCCCACGTACCGGTCGTATCCCCATCCACCGTACAAGGCATCGGCTCCGCCGTCGCCGTTGAGGTAATCGTTCCCGCTCATGCCCTTGAGGGTATCGTTGCCATTACCCCCGTACAGGTAGTCATTGTTGGATCCTCCAACAATGAAATCGTTCCCATTATCCCCGTAAGCGTACAACTGTCCGGACCCAAACTGCTGGATCACGTCGTTGCCATCGCCTCCGCGGACGATGAGTTTGCCTGAGCCGTAGGCGGTGATGGTATCGTTCCCGCGATCGCCCTTCACCGTAACGGGAATGTTGACACCCGCTCCGATGACGATCGTGTCATTGCCTTTGTAGGCTTTGACCACGATCGCGTTGATGGTCTTAGACGCCGGCGTTTGCCAGTGCGTCCCGTTGACGTTGAAGTCGATTGCGTTGGACGGCAATTTCTGGACGCTGATCGGGACGTTACTCGTGTACGTCTCCGTCAACGTTGCCGTCGTCCCGCTAATCTTCAGGGTGACTCCAGCGGACAACAAGTCCAGCTGTTCGAGGTTTTCAAACCTCGCGATTCGGGTCCGTGAGGACCCCGTCGAGCGCGAATCTTTGCGCTTCCGCTGAAACAACTTCAGCCTTTTCTCGCACACCATAACGCACTCCTTCACACTTGTTTCCCATCGAACATAGACACCATTCCACCCCCCGGCTACATCCTCCTTTCTTTCTTTGAGAGCCGTTGTTTCGAATGACCGAGTGAACCGCTCACCCGTTCCAAAATCTCCTTTTATCATCGAAACAGGAGCGGAAAGGTAATCCTATGCTCTAAATCACCGATTTGCAATATTTTACTTAATGTTGTGTGGAGAACAACAGGTCATCAAATTCTGAGGGCAATCCACAAATGGAGAGTGAATTTGAAGACATGCTAGAATGAAGGATCACCATGGATCCGCTGCTCCCCTCTATCGCCTGGTCGGCAGTAATACTCCTCCTCGAGGGAATATTGTGGGCGCTCTTTCAACGACGCTTCTCGCAGATCGGCCTGCCGCCATCTGATCGCACGTTCTTCCACCTCTTCACGATCGGACGGATGCGCCTGTTCATCCTCTTCCACGCCATCGTGCTCTGCTCCCTTGCCTTCGTGACGCACTTCCTCCTCTGGGCATGAGCACTGCGCCCTCGACCGCCGGCTTCACCTTTCAGGGCAAGGACCAGGACGAGGAGTTTCAGTTCTACTTCCACCAGCATTGGATCCGGCTGCTCTGGCCCATCACGCGGCTCATCATCTTAAACCTCTTCATGGTCGGCATTGGGGTGGTGATCCTCTTCTCAACGCAGTTCGCCGACCCTATCAGCCGCCGGACGATCCTGACCATTCTCACCGTGTTCGCTCTCATCCTGCACTTCGAGTTTCTCGTGCGCTTCTACTGCTACCTCCTCTACATCATCATCGTCACGGACAAGCGCGTGCACCGGATCAAGAAGACGCTCATCACCACCGACGATCACGAATCCACCGATCTGTGGGTGCTGCAGGACATTCACAAGAGGCAGCGCGGGCTTGTCCAGAATCTGTTCGGATACGGCAGCCTGATCCTGCAGGCACAGGAAACAGAGATACGCATACACTTCACACCCGCAATCAACAGACGCTACGAGGCACTGACCCGTTTGCGTGAACAGGCCCGGTCGTACATCAATCGTCAGGGAGAGGGAAGGTGGAAATCAGCATCACAGTAATTTGCCCATCAGAACACAACCGAAAGTTTCGTCAGTGCATCTTCCTTCACAGAGAGGGAACGCGGGTGGTACAAATCCGTTCCTTTGAGAAAGATGCTCGTCCTCCTCGGCCTCTGCAGTCTCTGCATAAGCGGCACGGTGCTCGCGGCACAGAACTGCAGTGAGGTGCAGCAGAAGAGCGGCGGTGCCGCCTTTCAGAAGTGCGTGTACGACGAGCAGGAATCTCGCATCAAAGACCAGCTCACCGCGTACAAGAACATGATCGACCGCAACAAGGAATCGGTGAAGGCGCGGTACGATTCCCAGATCAATCAGGAGGACTTTTCGTGGAAGGATGTGGACCTGAAGATGCAGCTCGAAGAGGCCAGCCGCAAGCTGCGTGTCTCGCAATTGGGCACGACCAAGGAGAATGCGGAGCAGGTGCAGATCGAGAAGAACCTTCTCACGCGACTGCAGAAAATCCGTTCCCTCACGTCCTCGGTGCACAGCAAAAAAGTGAGCCGCCTGCAGAAGCGCCGCGAGGCGGAATTGGCCGATTACGACAATGCCGTCTCGGAATACGAGCTGCAGCTGCGCAGGAAGCAAATGCCGGGGCTCTGAGGGGCAAATGATTAGGACACACCATTTTCTCAAGTCCACCAGTGCACCTTGACTGTATCCCGCACGTGGATGACCATATCCCTCCTCCCTTCACCTCTCCCCCATGAAGAAACTCCTCTTTGCAGCCCTCGGCCTCCTCCCGCTCCTGCTGCTCGCTCCGGCGGCGCATGCACAGAGCTACACCTACGATTGTCTCTGTCTCTACTCCGACCCCAATGGCACCTGCCGGGAATACACCTGCGATGCCTTTCAAAACAGCCGCCGTTCCTACTACGACAACGATCGTTCCTGCGGCAGCCGGTACGACAACTGCGATTACTATCCAACAACCGGTACCGTCTATCGCCAGCGTTACTGGAATTCTTCGAGTCAGTACTACAACAATTACTCGAACCAGCAGTACTACAACAACAGTAACGATTACAACTGGTACTACAATCGCTATAACACTCAACCGAGCTACTACAACCTTCCGAACTACAACACGTACGGCAACAACTATCCGTATTACTACTGAAGAAGATCTTCAGGAGGAACGTTTACCCAGCACTCTTGCACAGCAAAAGTGCTGGGTTTTCGGTATTTGATTAAATCATCATTAAATGTTATAATTACATATTCTTCATTTATCCGAAAGATTGCTACCATGCACCTCTGATGACGGAAGAGACACAGAACCCCCGGCTGACGAAAATCGTCTGTACCCTCGGTCCCTCCAGCAGAACAGCGGAGCAACTGGAGGCACTTGCAAAGGCGGGCATGAACGTCGCGCGCATCAATCTGTCGCACGGCTCGCAAGAGGAACATGGAACAGCCATCGGCATGATTCAGGCGCTCAATGCCAAAGGTTTCTGCATCGCCACCATGATGGATACGCGCGGAGCGGAAATCCGCACAGGCATCGTGATACAACCCATTCCCATTGCCCTGGGTCAGGAAATCGTCTTCTCCTCTGATCCACAGCATGTGGATCCCCAGGGCCGCACGGTGATTGAGGTCAACTATGACGGATTCAGCAACGATGTGCGTGAGACCAACACGATCCTGATCGACAATGGCTCCATCTCGTGCACGATTGTGTCTCTCGAACCGGACGGCAGCGTCGTTGCCCGGGCAAAGGATGCCGGCGAAATCGGTTCCCGCCGACACATCAACCTGCCGGGGGCGGATATCGACCTGCCTTCGCTCACCAAGAAAGACTGGGATGACATCGCATTCGGCGCAGAACTGGGTGTCGACTACGTGGCGCTCTCCTTCATCCGAAACGCGGAGGAAATCACGGAGGTACGGACGTTCCTGAAGAAGAAGGGCAGCGACATGAAGATCATCACAAAGATCGAAACAAAGCGGGCCGCCGAAGAGAACCTGGCGGAGATTATCGCCGTATCCGACGGGATCATGGTGGCACGCGGCGATCTGGGCACCGATATTCCCATCGAGGAGCTCCCCGCCATTCAGGATGAAATCGTCGTGCGCTGCCGCGATGCCGGCAAACCCGTGATCGTCGCCACACACATGCTCGAGAGCATGAGCGCCTATCCCCTCCCCACCCGTGCCGAAGTGACCGATGTCGCCCACGCCGCCGTAACGCGGACCGACGCAACGATGCTCTCGGGAGAAACAGCATCGGGCAAACACCCCGTGAAATGCGTGGAGATGATGGATCGTATCCTCCGGGCCACCGAAGGACACGAAGCGCGGCTGCAGGAACGTCCTGAAGGGGCCGTGCACAACGAGCGTGAGGCCCGCGCGGAAGCGGCGGTGACGCTCGCCCATTCCACGGAGGCCAGTGCCATCATCGCCATTACACGATCCGGCCAGACCGCGCGCGAGATCGCCAAGTTCCGCCCGTGGGTTCCCGTGATAGCCTTTGCGGCCACCCCCTTAGTCCAGCGCAAGCTCAGCCTCAACTTCGGCATCTTCCCGGTGCTAGCAACGTTCACGGATCCTGACGCAACCATTGAAACCGGCATTGCTGCGGCAAAGAAGGCCGGCCTGCTGAAGAAAGGCATGCGGGTAGTCCTGCTCTCGGATGCCCCCGCCAAGGGCGGCAACGTCAGCACCGTGCAGATGCGCACGATTGCGTAGGAAATAGGATGAGGGTTGAGGTTAGGGATCAGCACTGATCCTAGCCCTATCCCTATAGCCTGTTACTTCCACTTGTGCCACGGCATTTCTAATTCGTCCAGAGGAATATCGTCCAGCGACACCCCGGGACCGGACACCTGCTTCGAGAAAGAGAAGAGCGACCGCAGATGGCGGCGGAACAGAATGCCAGCCGCAATGATGATCAGAAGCAACGCTGCTCCGACGGCGGAAAGCGCAGTGGAATACTGCTCGAAGAGAGCAACGGACGTGCACTCGTTCGTGCAACCGCTGCCTCCGTCACACTGTTCGGCAGAATCAACGACATGATCGCCGCAGATCGGTTTGCTGCACGCAAGTCTGCAGGCATTGGGGAGCGTATCGGAATTCGACAGGCCATCATCACACTCCTCTCCCGGCTGCAGGACGCCATCCCCGCATTTCTCCAGGCGGCAGGCTGCGCTGCAGCCATCTCCGTCTGCGGCATTGCCGTCATCGCATTGCTCCCCGGCCTCCAGAACATTGTTCCCGCAGGTCGGCAGTCTGCAGGTGTTCGGACAACTATCGTCATTCACCTGGTTGCCATCGTCACACTGTTCCTTGCCTTCCACCACTCCGTCGCCGCAGGAGGGAAGCTTGCAGCTGTTGGGACACTCGTCGAACGAATTGCGGTTGCCGTCGTCACATTCCTCGCCCGGCTGCATCACCCCGTCGCCGCAACGGGCCTTCTGACAGGAATTGTTGCATTGGTCATCCGGGATGCGATTGCCATCGTCGCACTCTTCGCCTGCCTGCGTAACCGCATCCCCGCAGCGGGATTTCTGACAGCCGTTCGTACAGGTGTCATCGTTGACCTGGTTGCCGTCGTCGCACTCTTCGCCCCGTTGCATCACGCCATCACCGCACTGCGGCAGCGTGCAGCTGTTCGAACAGGTATCGGTGTCGTTCCGGTTTCCGTCGTCACACTCCTCCGTTCCCTCGCGGATGCCATTGTCACACACCGGCAACCTGCAGTTGTTCGGACAGGGATCCCAGTTGTTGAAATTTCCGTCGTCACACTGCTCACGGCCCTCCATGACGCTGTCGCCGCACACCGAGAGCGCGCAGTCATTCGGACAATCATCAAGGTTATTGCGATTTCCGTCGTCGCACTCTTCGCCGGTCTGCACGACATTATCGCCGCAGCGGGATGCCTTGCATAGATTGCTGCAAGCATCGTCGTTCACGCGATTGCCGTCATCGCACTCTTCATTCTGCTGCACGAATCCATCGCCGCACCGTGGACGTGTGCACTGATTCGTGCAGCTGTCCTCCACCACCTGATTGCCGTCATCACACTCCTCCCCAGTTTCAACCCTGCCATTGCCGCAGAGCGGAGCCGAAGAAGACGATGCCGCATCGGCGGGATGCAGGGCGGCGGAAGACGACGAGGCAGCCGCGCTGCTCGTGGACTCGCTGGCACTCACACTCTGAATGGAACTGGCGGTCGCCGAAGAGGATGCTTCAATCGAAGATACCTGTGAGGAAGCTGAAGAAGAGACGCTGGATGAAGACGGGCAGGCCGCTTTGAATTTCCACTGGCATCCGCCTTCGCACAGCCCCTCTGCATCGCAACTGGGCGCTGCGCACGTGCGACCGCACGTACTCTCCACATACTGCACTTTCGTCGTGAGCAGATTGGTCTTTGGATCCAGGATATAGACCTCCTGAACGGACGGCTCGCACTCCTCACCCAGATACGGTGTGATCGTGGCATCGCCGCAGAAGAGCGCCATGCAGGTCATGGAACACGAACTCAAACCGTTGAACCGGCCCAGATCGCACTGTTCGCCCTCCGCCTCCTGCAGAATACTGTCTCCGCAATGCGGGGGCTTGCTGCGCGCAGAGGAAGACGAACCCGGCCGCACGGGGCATCCCGGCGATCCGTAGGGCAATCCGACGCATTCCGATGGCGCGGCATCCTGTGCGCTGCCGGTCGTCCGCAGAGAAAACCCGAGAGAGACCAGTCCCACGAGACACAGCACGACAGCCGGGAGATGTTGTTTTCTTTGCATGTTTCTAAGTATTCTATCACATTTCGCCCTCCCGCTCACGCCTCAAAAATTGCATAAACATGTAAGATGTTTCCTAATATGCTATTTGGTTTCCTGCTGGTTGGAGGCCACCGTTGTGTCCTCCTGAATGTAGCGGGGGTTCTTGAGCGCCACCATCGCCTGCACAACGGAATCTTCAGACAGCTGATGGAGGGCCTGGGCCTCGGCCACCTGCATGTTGAGTATTTCCTCCTCCAACAGCAGCTGGGACCGTTCCCGTTCCAGATTCCTGAGCTGGTAGCCCTTCGTGGCGGTTGCGTTCTGATGAAACAGGATGAAGAGCGCGAGAAGAAAAATGAGCGAACCGATACACACCATCAGCAAAATGGTGCTCTGATTCACCATGCGACCGAGACTTGCGCGGGAGGTGGGGGCCGAGAGGGTTGCGATCGGATCGGGCACGCTGACGAGGGAGTGTAACAGAGAGAGGGAAGAATCACGATAGCGCAGAGTTTCTTCGCATGATGACACGCAACTTCGCGCTGCGGGAACGGGGATTTCTGTGCTGCTCCTCATCGGAGGGAACCACGGCTTTGCGTGTGAGCAGGCTGAAGTCCGCAGGATGGAGATCCTGGCCGGTGGCAGAATCTTTCGGGGCGGTGCTCAGCACGCGAAAGACCTGCTTCACCCGCCGATCCTCGAGGGAATGGTAACTGATCACGCCCATGCGCCCGCCGGGATTGAGCAGCGCGGGACCGGCAGACAGCAGGGCGTCGAGGGCACCCAGTTCGTCATTCACCGCGATGCGCAGTGCCTGGAACACCTGTGGCATCACCGAGGGGGCCTTCCATCCGAACACCTCTTCAACGGCGTGAACGACGGAGAACGTCGTTGGCATCTCCCCCTCCTTGAGCTTCTGTGCGAGACGGTGCGCACCCTGCATCTCGCCAAACGCTCTCAGAGCATGCGTGAGATCATGCAGGGAAATCCGCCGGAGCCACTCCGACGCCGGCAGTCCCTGTGAGCGATCGAACCGCAGATCGAGCGGCACATCCACCCGGAAGGTGAATCCCCTTTCGGGCTCATCCACGTGCGGCGAACTCAGGCCCAGATCCGCGAACAGGATGTCCACCTTCGGCAAATCGAGTTGTGCAAGATCACGAAAATTCGCATGCCTGCAATCCGCGTTCCCCGGAAGGGCACGCAACCGTTCCTGCGCCTGAGCGAGATTTTTCTCATCCGCATCGAGCCCGATGAGGCGGCCATGGGCACCGATCCGCTCCCGAAATTTCATCGCATGTCCCCCGAGTCCGAGCGTGACATCCAGCACGGTCTCGCCCTCTTTTGAATCGAGGAGAGTGACGACTTCATCGAGCAGAACCGGCGAGTGTTTCGAGGACGCATCCACAAGCGAAGTGTAGTGTTGGCGGTCACTGTTTCAATGGTTTCACCTTGCGTCCTTCGGTGAGAGTTTCAATGTATACAAAATTTATACGTAATTAGACATTTCGTGATGATAGGCAACGACTGAAACGGCTATTAAACGCTCTATAGTGGTGCATTGACATAACTTAAGAAGTAACTATAATACTTCGCTTTGATCCCACTTATTCCGATTGCGTTGGGTGTCTCTCTCGCCATGAGCCCGACGTTCCCGGCCCTCGTTCCCTCCTCCATTCCCCAAGCGGAATGGCAGGCGCAACCGGGCGACCGGATCGTGGTCGACACGAAGGCAAACGAAGGCTATCTCATCCACCAAGACGGGCGCGCTCTCTCTTTCCCCGTGGCAACGGGCCAGCGCCGATACGTCTGCTACATCGGCCGCTGCTACAACGCGACGACGCCGGAACGCACTTGGCAGATCCAGAAGAAAGACATCAAGGGCGATCACATCACCTTCGGCCCGAGCGGAAGGTTTCTGCGCCTGTTCTACAAAGACGAGAGCACGGCCTACGGATTTCACGAGTACGGATTTGAAGACCGGATGTTCGATGATCAACCGCGCTTCAAGAGCATGGGATGTATCATCGTGAAGAAGGACATGATGGATATCCTCGACAAGACCTTTGCCGTGAACGAGGGGAATGTGAACGTGGTAACGAAGTTCGGGGTGAGTGAGCCGGATAATCTTGCACTGAAGACAAGCTCTTAAGCTGGCGGAGAGGGAGGGATTCGAACCCTCGATACGGTTTTACCCGTATACCACATTAGCAGTGTGGTGCTTTCGGCCGCTCAGCCACCTCTCCACGCAGCCGCAGTATACGAGGTCACCAGAGGAGATGCCACACATTCGGCTGAGGATTGGACGTGCTATCATGCGTCCTCTTCCCCCCCCTCCTCCCATGAAAGGCTTTGTCACCAATATCGAAGAAGCTGCCAAACAAAATAACAACTTTCGCAAAGTACTCTACACGGCCCGCCACAGTCAGCTGGTCGTGATGAGCATTCCACCGGGAGAGGACATCGGCATGGAAGTCCATACACTGGACCAGTTCATCCGCGTCGAACAGGGTTCGGGCAAGGCCATTCTGGATGGCGTGGAACATGCGATCGAGACGGAATTTGCCGTGGTCGTTCCCGCCGGCGCGAACCACAACATCATCAATACCGGCAAGACGGATATGAAACTCTACACGCTCTACTCCCCTCCCGAGCACCGTGACGGCGTCGTGCGACGCACGAAGGCCGAAGCGGAAGCCGAGGAGGAACACTTCGATGGCAAGACGACAGAATGAGGGGTTCTGATCATTTTGCTCTGCTGTGCTACAGTGCCGGTGTATGCCAACCGTGCTCGGAATCGATCTCGGCGGAACAAAACTGGCCATTGCACGCTTCGCATCGGCAACCTGGAAGAAACAGGGCGAGCGCGTTCTTCCGACTGCGGGAAAAACCTTTCCGGTGATCGTCGAAGAAATGCTCTCCCTCATTCAAGAATTCCGCACGGATGACACCACGGCGATCGGCATCGGCATACCTGGCCTGATTGAGAAAGACAGCGGAGAGATCCGTGCGGTTCCCAACATCCCCGAGGGGAACGGCTTCCCTCTGCTCGCCACTCTCAAGAACGCAACGAAGCTCCCCGTGTTCCTCGAGAATGATTCCGCCTGCTTCGCGCTTGCCGAGGCGCTGCAGGGAGCGGGAAAAGGCCAGAACGTCGTCGTCGGCATCACCATGGGTACGGGCGTGGGTGGAGGCATAGTGGTGGACGGAACAATCTTTCGGGGACAACACGGGTGCGCTGCGGAGTTCGGACACATGCTCTTGAAACCCGGCGAGTCGCCCACCAGCGAGGGAGCCGGAAGGGGGGAAATTGAGGAATACCTTTCGGGCACTGCCCTTCTCAGGCGCTGCCCCGCCGCAAAGCGCCCGGAAGACCTTCTCTCGGGACCAGCATGCACGCACCTGCACGCATTCTTCATCCGGGAGGTCGCATGGGCATGCTGCAGCCTTGCGCATTGCATCGATCCCGGCATCATCGTCTTCGGCGGCGGCGCAGGACATGCACTCAAGCCTCACCTGCCGGCGATCGAAAAAGAATTGAAGCGCTGGATGCTGCCAGAGAGCCCCCTTCCGAAACTCGCCATCGGGACATTGGAGCACGCGGGAACGCTGGGTGCGGCGTTATTAACGAGGGATATGGGATCAGTATGAAGGGATATGGGAACCAATTTCCCTGATCCCATACTACTTTCCCCTTACCCCATATTTCTCCCAGTCATCCATAAACTTCTTCAGTCCCGCATCCGTCAGCGGATGGAGCGGGAGCTCTTTGAAGACCGCGTACGGAATCGTGGCAATGTGCGCGCCGAGGACCGCTGAACGGAGGATGTGTTCCGGCTTTCTGGTAGAAGCCACTAATACTTCTGTCGGGAACCGGTAGTGTTCCCAGGCCTTCATGATGTCCGCGATGAGCAGCATGCCATCACCGCCGGCATCATCAATGCGCCCGACGAAGGGACTGATGATCGACGCCCCGGCCTTGGCAGCCAGCACCGCCTGTGGAACGGAGAAGACTAAGGTGCAATTGGTCCTGATCCCCTTCTCTTTGCAGAATCGCAGTGCCTTGAGTCCCTCCACCGTCATCGGAACCTTCACAACGACATGCTTGTGCCACTTGCTGTATTCCACCGCCTGTTTCTTCATCCCTTCCGCATCGGTGGCCGTAACTTGCGCAGAGACGCATGGAACGAGCGCGCACATCGCCATCACCGTCTCTTTGAAGTCTTTGCCCTCTTTGGCGACAAGCGACGGATTGGTGGTGACGCCATCGAGGACGCCCCAAGAGGCAATCTCGGCAACCTGATCAACGTTCGCGGTATCGAGGAAGAGCTTCATGACGACACTATACGCGATCAGACACGCGGAGGGAATTACTCGCGGGAGTCCTTCAGGCCTTCCATGACGGCAGCCAGACGCCCCTGGAATCCATCAGTCCCGGCGTCAACTTCGATGTCACCCAGCTCGCCGTATGGAAGCCCCGAATCCCGGTCATCCGGCGAGGGTTGCCCGTCGACATTGTGCCACTGACGCGCTTCTTCATTCTCCCCCGCATCGGTCATGACCACATCGATCACCGATGATCCGGCTTGGCCTGTTTCTTGCTGTGCAAGGAGCTGATTCCAGTCTTCAGGTGATCCGCAAGGCATAGGAATGGGGGAAAGAAATGGGTGACAAGCTAATCCCCTGCCCTGCACAATGCAAGTGATGAAACGACTCCCAATTCTGCTGGCTCTTTGCCTCCTCACGGCCTGTTCTGCACAGCCCGAAAGATCCGCAACTTCCTCTGCATCCTCGGATTCTTCTGTTTCCTTTCATTCCTCTATTTCTTCTGATTCTTCTTATTCCTTTATTTCTTCTTCATCCTCTCCATCCTTTCCATCTTCCCCTCTCCCCTACACCGTCCGTCTCTCCGTCCCCTTCTCGCCCCAGGCTCCCTCTGCCAACTGGGATGCTCTCCACGAAGAGACCTGTGAAGAAATGAGCCTGCTCCTCGTCCACCACTATCTGGCAGGAACCGACATCAATCCTGAGCAGGCGGAATCCGAGCTCCTCGCACTCACGTCATGGGAAACGGAGCACCGCTTCTCGCAGGATGTGACGGTTCAGGAGCTGGGAAAGATCGCAGAGGAGTACTTCGGCTACCGTTTCCGCATGATAGAAGATCCGACGGTAGATGGTCTGAAGCGCCTGCTTGCAGACGGCCACCCCGTGATCGTTCCTGCGGCCGGCCGGGATCTGGGCAATCCCTACTTCTCAGGTGAAGGCCC
>JAUSKD010000014.1 GCA_030647195.1 Candidatus Peribacter sp.
GGTCCAGGCGCGCACTTCTTCGGGGCCTGCGGTGAAAAATGTCTGGTAGCCGAGGGTCGAGTAAGCGGCGGTGATGAGCTGATCCAAGCCGGAAGAAGTGACCGAGAGGTCTTTGAGGAATTCCTGTGCTTCCGCAGGCGAGAGATCCTGCAGATCCTCTTCGATTTTGGCCGAGACGATGATGACCTGTACGTTTTCTGGCAGGCCAAGCAGTTCGCGAGCATGACGGGCGTTCATCTTGTGGAGCTCGTGTTCTCCCACGTTGGCAGCGTAGATCACGGGCTTGAGGGTCAGTAGCTGGAACCCGTTCGCGAAGAAGCGTTCCTCGGGCGACATGTCCGCAGTACTGGCGAAGTTGCCTGCCTTCAGAACAGCCAGAATTTTCTCCATGAGGACGAGTTCACGTTGCTTCTCTTTATCGCCCGTGCGCGCCGCGCCGCGCACCTTCTCGACCCGGCGCTCGAGGGTGTCTAAGTCCGCAAGGCACAGCTCCGTCTCCACCGTCTCACGATCGCGCCTGCCGTTCACCGATCCTTCCACGTGGATGATGTCGCCCCCCTTAAACAGGCGCACCACCTCGCAGATGGCGTCCGCCTCGCGGATGGCGGCGAGGAATTGGTTGCCGAGCCCTTCGCCCTTGCTGGCTCCGCGCACAAGTCCTGCGATATCCACGAATTCGATGGCGGCGGGAATGATCTTCTTGGGATGCACCAGCTCCGCGAGCTTCTGCAGTCGTGCATCGGGGACTTCCACCACCCCCACATTGGGCTCGATCGTGCAGAACGGGTAGTTTTGTGCCTGCGCACCCCGGGAACGTGTGAGCGCGTTAAAGAGGGTGGATTTCCCCACATTGGGCAGGCCGACGATACCGATGTGTAGTGCCATGGAATGCTGGATTATTGAGGTTCTACGGGCAAATGTCCAAAGGATGAGGGGACGAGGATTACATTGACAAATTATACAAAATACTTATCATATCCTACTATTCATTCATGTCGTTCCAGCGATCCCTCACAGGCATTCTGCTGTCGATATTCGTTGCGAGTGTGCCAGGCATTTCTCTGGCGGCCTCGTTCCCGGATACGGCCGGTACGGCCTACGAGACATCCTTTGGCGAGCTCAAGTCCATGGGGGTGATTCAGGGGTACTTAGACGGGCTGGCCCGGCCCTATGGTGCACTCAATCGTGCCGAAGCCCTCAAAGTCATTCTCAGTCTTGATAGCAAAACGAAGAGTCGTGTGGCCTGGTATCAGGGGCATTTGCCTGCGATGCCACTCTTCTGGGATATGGATCAGGCACAGTGGTACTCACCGTACGTGGAAGCAGCCTTCGAGAAATCCCTGCTGACCGGGTATCCGGACGGGTCGCTTCGGCCCGGCCAGGTGCTGCGCGTGGAGGAGGCGGTTGCGCTGCTCATGCGCACGGTCGGGGAGGGGACCGGCAACGGCGGCAATGCGGATCTTTCGCCGTACATCGAAAATCAGAGCCAGCAGTGGTACACCGCCGCGATCAATGGAGCCATCCGGCGCAATCTCATCATGCATCAGGGAAGATTGCGCTTGGGCACGGCCATCACGCGGGGACAATTCTTTGATATGGCCTATCGCCTTTCCGTCGTACGTTCCACCAATGTGGCCGCGTTTTCGGGGGCGGAACCGGTGGTCGCCGCCGTGATCCCTCCCTCCCCCGTCACCTATGCGACGGTTCCGGTGTCTCCTCAGCGCACTTCGAATGTTTCTGCGCTTCCGTACGCGTCCGAAAAGTATTTTGCCATTTCCATTCCGTCCATCGGCATCAGCGATCTCACGGTCTCTCACCCGCAGGATCCCTTCTCAAAAGACGGCATCTTAGAGCCGCTCAAGTACGGCGTGGGCCACCTGTTCAGCTACCCCGGCGCCGGTGGCAAGATCATGGTCTACGGCCACTCGAGCGGCTACCCGTGGGATCTGTCGCAGTTCACCAAGATCTTCCGTCAGATCAACCGTCTCGCCGTGGGCGATCGCATCTACATCACCTATTCCGGATCCCTCTACACGTACGAGGTGACGCAGAAGCAGGCCATCGATGCGGGGGATACCACTCCTTTCAATGACAACGGCAACGGCGAGGAATTGATTCTCTACACGTGCTGGCCGCCGGACTCGATCTCGCAGCGCTATCTCGTCCACACGCTTCCGGTGGGAGCGGCGGTGGCAGTCCGATAATTTCGTGGAAGGCAAACCTACGGTGTTCCTCCCACGAGCTCTCTTTTCCCTTTAGCGGTGTCGCTCCCCGCCCGTACCGAACGGTACGTTCGGGCGGGCAGTGATGGGTCCCGTCTGAAGCCACCCACCACTTCGCGACGTTTGTTTATGCGCGCTATTGGCGCGCTGTGATTAATGAGGAGAGGGGGAGAGGGGGTGAGGCAATGCCCTTACTAAAAAAAGAGCGGGTATTTCTACCCGCCCTTTCTGAGAAAACTATTTCAGGATTACTCGCCCTGAGCGGCAGCGTCCTGCAGGATCTTGTTGGCCGCGTTCACGAGACACTGTGACCTGCGGTCGGGGCTCTGACCCTCGCAGAAGCGCAGTTTCTCGATCGCTGCACCGCGCAGTGCGGTGGCGGGAGCCTTCTCGGTGCGTGCATCGAGAGTGCCCCAGTCAAGGAAGCGGGCGCCTGCCATGCCGTCGCCACGCTGGATGCCTTCATTGGCAAGGTCCTGGTTGAACCGCTGGCTGCGGTAGTTGAAGTCCGTTCGCGCGATGAGCAGGTCGGCTGTCACTTCTGCGAAGTGAACGGTACCGGCACCCAAGAGCACGCCAACGAGCAGACCGACGAGCACGGTGAGACGTGTAGTGTTGCTTTTTGCCATGGGATTGTTGGGAGATAAAAGAAATAAAAAAGAAAGAGCGGCAAAATTAGCGGGCCGTTTCGTTTGTGATTTTCACCCCGGCGTTGCACCTGGTGAGACGCTGCCCCGTGAGGCCCCTGCAACCTCGCTCCGCCTGCGGAAGCTCTTTGGCAGAGCCGTACGTAGCCTCCTCAGAAGAAGTGGCGCCGCGGTTCACGGTCACCCGTCGCAGGATGCTGTCGAGACTGTGGATGCGGATGCGGGACCTGCGCGCATTGCGGACGCTCTCTTGGGCGATGTTGGGATCCACCCCGCTGTCCGAGACGAGCTCGGCATACTGGAGCGAACTAATGCCGGCGGCGACCACGACGAGCACAGCTGCGGCGGCGACGATGGCGAGATGTCTGCGGTTTATCATCATGAATGAGGGAAAAAGAAGAGTGGAAAACGAATTACTGCTGAAAGTTGACGATGTCTTCGACGAGCTTCTGCAGGCAGTCGGCACGATCCGCGGCATCGCGAATCCGCGTGCAACCGCTCACCGCCTGTTTGGGGGAAGAGCCGCGGACCTGCGTGCGCGTAGCCGCTGAGTGCCATTCCCATTGAACACCGGTACGTCCTTCATCTTCGATCCCCAGTTCCTTTGCCTCGTTGATGCTCCGTTGATTGCGGTAGAGGTTCGAGCGGACTGCAACGAGGTCGGCCGAACTTTCGGCGAACTTCAGAACGCCGGCGCCAAGGATGACGCCCGCACAGAGGGCGGCGATGACGAGATATCTGTTGTTTGTCATGGAAAAGAGGGGGAAGGAGGAAAAGGAGTTAGCGGTTCGTCTCATTCATGAGACGTGTTCCCGCGTTGCAGGCCGCGCGGCGTCGGGCATTGGCGGTCCCTGCACAGTCTTCACTGGCCGGTTCGACGATGGTCGGAGCACCGTGCATCTCCTGCGTTGTTTCCTGCTTTTGTTCTTTCTGCACGACCGGGCACGGGCGCTGCTTGGTGAGCCCGCTGAACAGGTTCTCCATAATGCTGCGGGGGTTCACGCAGGTGCGGACCTGCTTTTCGATGCCGGGTGCCGTCTGTGCGGTATTCGGGTTCATGCCGCTATAGGCGACGACTTGCGCATACTGCATCGCTCCGATGCTGGCGACTGCGCCGACGAGTAAACCGCAGAGCGCAACGACGACGAGGTTTCGGTTGTACACCATAGAAGGGAGGGGAAAGGATGTGGGTGTGACGTGAATATTATAACACAATTGCAAATATTATCAAAATAGCGTAAAAAAGCAAATAGAATAAAAAAACAGCATCTTTTCGCATATCTGGAATCCAATCTATCCGATTCTCCTCAGAATCTCCCGGTTCACGAAATCCTTCTGCCTGCCGTAGGTCAGGCGCGAGAGCTGCTTGAAGGCCTCTGCCGCCTGAGCGTCTTTCGTGTACGTCGTATCGAGCCACGGGCGCGGGACTTCGATCGTGAAGGGGCGTGAGGGCTTGCCGTCGATACACAGTTTCATGGAGCCTTTGAAAGCATCCATGTTCACGAGGTCCTGCTCCGAGAAGACGGGGGCCATTTCTTTCGCGCAGACCTCGGCGTCCTGCGGGCCGATTTTGTAGAACATCATCGTGCCGATGTTGCCGAAGATTGCTCCCTTCAGGCTCACAGAGCCCGAGAGCTTGTTTTCCTTCTCCAGCTGATCAATGTACTGGTGGGCGAGGATCAGGCCCAGACGGTACTTGCGTGCCTCGGAGAGAATGGACTCGATGGATTCCGTCACGAAGTTCTGGAATTCGTCGATGTACAGGAAGAAGTCCTTGCGCTTGCCCGCGTCCTCGCGCTGCCGGCGCATAGCGGCCACCTGCATTTTGCTCACGAAGATCATGCCGAGGAGCTGCGCGTTGATGTCTCCAACCAAACCCTTGCTCAGGTTGGCCAGCAGGATTTTTCCGTTGTTCATCACGTCGGCGATATCGAAGGCGCTCTTGGTCTGCCCGACGATGTTGCGCATGAGCGTATTCGTATAGAACTGGCCGAACTTGGCGGCGAAGTAGGGGATCATCTCCTGCTTCTCGCGCTGCCCCGTCATGGCCATCTGCTTCTCCCAGAACGAGCGCACGATGGGGTTTTTCACCTTCGTGACCTTGTACTTCTGCCACTCCTCGTCCGTGAACAGCTTCACGAGGTCGGTGATGGCGCCTCCTTCATCTTCATCCTCCATGAGTGTCAGGCAGCCGTTACGGAAGTAGTCCTGAATGCGCGGCCCGAAAACTTCGTTGCCGAACATCTTCACCATCATATTCATCGCATCGAGGGCGATGAGATCCCGCTCTTCCTGCGTCTTGCCTTCCAGAAGATTCAAACCCATCGGACGTTCCGTATCGGCCGGGTTGAAGTAGATCACGTCATCCGCACGTTCGCGCGGGATGTAGGGGAGCAGGTCTTCGATCAGCGAACCGTGCGGGTCGATGACGCACATGCCTTTGCCGGCGTGCAGGTCCTGGCGCGCCATGATCTGTAGGATCGAGGATTTGCCCGTACCCGTCTGCCCGATGATGTAGAAGTGGCGGAAACGATCTTCGTTCTTGATGTGGACCTTGCGCTTCTCGCCGCGGTAACTGTTGAGGCCCAGGTACACGCCCTCTTCCGGAATATCTTTGGGCGCCGGGGCGATCTTGAAATTCTGCCACTTGATCGTCTCGACCTTGTTGTACTTGGTATTCGGCAAGTGGAAGAAGCCGGCCAGCTCCGCAGTACCCGCGATCAGGCGCGGGGTAACGAGCCAGCGCAGGAATCCGTGTCGGGGGGATCGGCGCACGAACGATCTGATCACACTGTCCTGGTTGACATAGAGAGGGGTCGAGAAGCTGTTGCCGCGGACTGTGTCAAATTGGGCGAAGGCCGCGCGGATACCGTCCAGCACTCGCTGTGCCTTGGCAGTGGTGGACGAAGAGCCCACCAGACGGATGACGCATTCGAAGCCCGGATTGGTGGCCTTTTCGTCGAGCATCTTGCTGTGCTCCTCCTGAATCTGTGTGACGCGATTGCCCGTCGCTTCCGCTTCCGCCTTGATATCCAATGTGGCGTCGCTCGAGGTCAAGATCGAGAATGCCGCGCCGATCCAGGTGATCGGGTTCCACAGGCTGGCCTGATGCTTCTTGGGATTGATCATCTTCACCGCAGCCCGCGACAGTTTCTTCTGCCATCCCGGGGCGGCCGGCCGGAGCACGAATTGCACGGATGCCCCCTCGCCCGGCAGGAGCTTGGAGAAGGCGTTCGTGATGGTATTGAGGGGATCGCTCTTCTGTTCCTGATACATCCGGAAGGGGAACGTGAGGTTTTTCTTCGGCAGGAGGATTTGGGCGGCGACGACCGACTGATCCGTGAAGATGTTGTAGTCCTCCACTTCGTCGATGATGGTATCGGGATAGAACGAGGTCACCTGCTTTTCGATCAGATGGACGGTGGAACGCGGACAGACGATGAAAAAGAGGATCTCGCCGCCGAGCGCCGCGTACTCCACCGAGAAGAAGGTCTGGCCCCGCCAGTGGCGTCCCGGCTTGCTGTTGTAGAGGGCGTAGAGCGACTGAAAGAGGTGATCCATCACGCCCACGACCTCTTTGAAATCCTGCCCCGAGGAGTACTTCTCCGATTCCTTTTCTTTGTCCTCTTTGCTCTCCTTTTTCGGAACAAGGAGCTGGAGGAATACGAGGTCCTGCTCACGCTTGCTGTCGTGCAGGTACCGCATCAACCAGAGTGCCGCGTAACCCGCTGCAGCGCAGAGGAGAATGCCAAGGATGGCGTAGAGAAAATTCATTTCTGACGTATCCTACCATTTTACCACGAATTTGCCTTCTGAGGGAGCCTATTCTGCCTTCAGAAAGCTCTTTTCTAGAGGCCATTTCTCATTCGTCGAATGAAAAAAACATCGCGAACCCCGCACTCTTGCAAAGCAAAATTGCGGGGCGGAGGCACACCGCTCAAAGGGAAAGAGAGCTCACGAGAGGAAACCGCAGGTTTCCTTTCGTGCCTATTTCTGCCACATCTCCTTCGCCTTCATGAGCATGGTGACTTTCTCGAGGAGCGATTTGATCGTCATTTCGCTCTTGATGAAGAAGTCATCGGCTCCCAGGCCCATGCCGCGCTCTTTGTTCTTCGTATCGCCGAAGTTGCTGAGCACGACGATCGGGAAGGTGCGCGCAGCACGCGGGTAGCGCTCCAGGACGGCGAATCCGTCCACGACGGGCATGTTCAGGTCCAGAATCGCGATATCGGGTTTCTCCTTTTCGATCTCGTTCATCGCCTCCTGGCCGTTCTCAACCGCCCGGATCTTGTATCCGGCGATGGAGAATTTCTTCACGTAGACCTCGCGCAGCACGGCGTCATCTTCGGCGATGAGGATGTTCGGTGTGGACATCAACTTCTATTATAGACCTTTTCTAAAGAAATGTGAAGTCGTAGTTCTTGGCCTCAGGAGAGGGAACTAGGGGACTAGGGGACTAGGGGAATAGGGAATTAGGGAAGGAGGGAAGGAGGAACATCGAGTGCGGAAACAGAACCGAGTTCCCGAATCCGAGTTCCCTATTTCCCGACCTTCGTTCTCATCCAACCGCCAACCGCACGTACGCGGTGACCTTGGCCGTTCCCAGGAACTGCTCCACGGTCTTCGTCGGATCCTTCACGAAGGGCTGCTTGAGAAGGGCGTTCTCCTCGCGGAACTTCTTCTCCTTGCCGATCATGATCTTGTCGAACATGGCCTCGGGCTTGCCTTCCTTCTTCAGCTGTTCGCGCCAGATTTCCTTCTCTTTCGAAACCTTCTCCTCGGCAACTTCTTCAGGGCGTGTGACGGTGGGATTCATGGCTGCCGCGTGCATGGCTGTGTCGCGCGCCGCCTCCACCGATCCTCCTTCGAGCGCGATGATGACGCCGATCTTGCTGTTCGTGTGCAGGTAGGTGCCGAGGGTCGAGCCAGTGACGAGGTGCGTCTCGCCGAGCGAGATGTTCTCACCCAGCTTCTGCACCAGCTCCGGGACAGTTTTCTCTGCCAGTGACTTGAGTCCTGCGTCTCCTTTCTCGAGCAGCGTCTCGACGAATTGCGCTCCTGCTTTGAGGAAGTTGTCGTCCCGTGCCACGAAATCCGTTTCGCACTTGAGCATGACGAGCGCTGCCTTGTTTCCGTTCTGCGCAAGGAAGACCAAACCCTCGAACTGGTCGCGCGCTGCTTTCTTGGCAGCCTGCGCGATGCCGCGCTTGCGGAGGATTTCGATGGCTTTGTCTTCGTTGCCCTGCGCTTCATCGAGCGCTTTTTTGCATTCCATCATGGAGACACCTGTGCGCTGGCGCAGCGAGGAAACGGCTGAGGCGGAGACGGGGGACATGGACGAAGGGGGGGAGGGAACTAGGGAACGAGGGAATTTAGGATTTCACGCCGATGACACTTTCTCGCGGATCCCGTTGTTCGGGAACGCGCTCCTTCGGGGAGACGGCGAGGGCATCACGCACCGTGGCGAGGACGAGGCCGATCGATTTCACCGCGTCGTCATTGGCCGGGATGAACTCGCGGAAGAGCAGGGGATCCACGTTGCTGTCGCAGATGCCGTACACCGGGATCTTGAGCACGTTCGCCTCGAGCACGGCCACGCGGTCGCGCAGAGCGTCGATCACGAAGAGCGCATCGGGGACGCGCGTCATGCCCGAGACGCCCCCGAGGGCCATTTCGAGCTTGGCCATTTTCTTACGGAGCATTGTCTGCTCCTTCTTGGTGTACTTCTCGATCTCCCCGGAGCGGAAAGATTCTTTGAGCTCGAGGAAGTACTTGATGCGGCGTTTCATGGTGGTCCAGTTGGTGAGCAGGCCCGGGATCCACTTTTTGGTCACGGTGGGCTGGTGCAGGGTCTCGCCGATTTCCTCGATCAGGGGGATGCTCTGCTGTTTGGTCGAGGCGAAGAGGATGGTCTTGCCCTCGGCCTGCAGCTTCTTCATCTGTTCAACCACGCGTTCCAGATGGGCTTTGGTCTGCGTCAGGTCGAAGATGTGGATGCCCTTGCGAACCCCGTAGAGGTACGGTGCCATCTTGGGGTGCCACTTGTTCTTGGGGTGGCCGATGTGGCAGGCGGCGGTCAGCAGTTCTTTTTCCGTCGGGAGAGACATGGGTTCTAGGGGGTAGGGATAGGGGATAGGGCGTAGGGGATTTGGACAGCAGAAGTCCTCTGAGCATCCGAGCGGTGGAATGATCCTTGGCTTCCCTTTGACGTCACTTCGTCTGGTGCGGAGGATTCTGTGTCATCCAGGGCGCAGTCGAAGGATGGACACAGTCAGGACCGCGACGATCGGTCAAAAGTGCGTGGCATTTATACAGAAGTCCCGGCTTCCCGGCAATCCTTTTCACGGCAATTTTGCCGTAGGATTCCCGCTCACCACACTTTCCTATGCCCTCAACCGCCACTGTCGTCCTCCTGCTCTCGTACGCGACGCTCGTCGGCGATGGGGTCGTTTTACTTCTTCTGCTGATCCTTCTGCTGGAGGTGACGGGGTTCAAGAAGCGGCCCTGCAGGCTGACCTCTGTTCTGGATCGTCATGGTCTGCCCCTCCTTTTCGTGATTGCACTCGTTGCAACGAGCGGCAGCCTCTACTTTTCCGAAGTGGCCCAGTGGACCCCCTGCAAGGATTGCTGGTTCCAGCGGATCTTCACGTACCCGCAGGTGCCGCTGCTCCTCGTCGCACTCGTCCGGAAAGACCGCAGCATCGCTCCGTACATTCTGTCGCTCTGCCTGATCGGGATGGTCTTTTCGATCGATCAGTACGTCGGCCAGATTCGCACCATCCTCCTGCCCGCGCTTGCCGGAACATGCAGCGATCCCGTGACGAACTGCAATGTGACCCAGATCTTCAAGCTCGGCTACGTGACGATTCCGATGATGGCGCTGACGGCCTTCGCGCTGAATGCGCTCATTGCGGTGCGGCAGATGCGCCGGTCAGGAGCATAGTTTTTGGACAAGCTCCGCAAGCGAGAGACGTTCCTGCTTGAGGGTGTCACGGTCGCGGATCGTCACCGTATCCTTCGTTCCCTGTTTGTCATCCTCGCCGAGCGTGCCAAAGTCGACCGTGATGCACTTGGGCGTGCCGATCTCATCCTGCCGGCGGTAGCGCTTGCCGATCGATCCCGTCACGTCGAAATCCACGACAAGGTCCGTTTCCTGAGTAACTTTTTTGTACAGATCTTTGGCCTTGGCGATCAGGTGTTCCTTCTTCGAGAGCGGCAGGATGGCGACGTCCACCGGCGCGAGGCGCGGATCGAATTTCATGACGACGCGCGTTTCGCCGTTCTCGAGAGCCTCCTCCGTGTACGCCTCGAGCAGGAACGTGAGGACGGTGCGGTCGCAGCCGAAGCTGGGCTCGATGACGTGGGGCAGGAATTTCTTCGTCGGGTCATCGGGATCGGTGTAGGTGAGGTCTTCTCCGCTGAACGTCTCGTGCTGCTTCAAATCGAAATCCCCGCGGTTGGCGAGGCCGAAGAGCTCGCCGAATCCCCAGGGAAACTTGTATTCGATATCGACCGTGCGCGAGCTGTAGTGGCTGAGCTCCTTCTTGTCGTGCTCGCGCACCCGAAGACTCTTCTTCTCGATGCCGAGCCCCGTGTACCAATTCCAGACTAATTCCTTCCACTCGTCGAAGAGCTTGTCTTCTTTGCCCGGTTCCATGAAATACTCGATTTCCATCTGCTCGAATTCCCGCGTGCGGAAGGTGAAGTTGCCCGGGGTGATCTCGTTCCTGAATGCCTTGCCGATCTGCGCGATGCCGAAGGGCAGCCGCGGGCGCATGGTGTTCACCACGTTTTTGAAATTGACGAAAATGCCCTGTGCGGTCTCGGGCCGGAGGTAGATGTCGCTGCCTTCGCCTTCGATCACGCCCTGCTGTGTCTTGAACATGAGGTTGAATTTCTTGGCTTCCGTCCATGCGACTTTGCCGCAGGCGGGGCAGGGGATTTTTTCGGCGACGAGCATGGGTTGCACCTGATCAAGCTTCAGGACGGCAGCGGCTGCCACGCCCAATTTTTCTTCGAGCAGTTTGTCGCCGCGAAAACGCTCTTTGCAGTTCTTGCAATCCACAAGAGGATCGTTGAAGTTGCCCACATGTCCGCTGGCCTCCCACACTTTCGGATTCATCAGGATCGACGCGTCCATCCCCACCATGTCAGAGCGTTTGTGGACGAACGTCTTCCACCATTCCTTCTTCACCCTGTTCTTGAGCTCGACGCCCAGCGGGCCGTAATCCCACGTGTTCGCGAGTCCCCCGTAAATCTCGGATCCCGGGAAGATGAATCCGCGTCGTTTGCAGAGAGAGACCAGTTGATCGAGAGAAGTGGCGGGCATACGGCGACGAGCATAATGCAAAACGGGGAAATTCACATTGGAATTTGGGGGTGAGAAGCCGAATGGGCACCGAATGCGGATATACCATTAGTATCAAAAATGTGTTATAATCATTTCAAACATGCACATCCCAATCCGACGCGTGGCCCTGGCCATGACAACCGTCTGTGCGACGCTGTTGCCGGGTGTCGTCATGGCTCAGGAAACGGCCGCGCAGGCAGGACGGAGCGCGTTCATGGTCATGGGAATGCTGCTCGCATTCCTCGTCCTCTCGGCGCTGCTCACGCGCGTATGGGTGGGCATCGTCAACGTGTCTCTTCTCGATGTGGAGCCCCTTTCAAGTATCGAGCAGCGGCATCCCTACCTGCCGTCGCTCAAGGTGATGCTGGCGGCCATCGTCGGGACGGGGATATTGCTCATGCTCACCATCAGGACCTTCGGGACGCTTTCCCCGTTCGAGGGGCCGGAGGGACTGAAGCGCGGCATCCTTTTCGCCACGATTGCGTGCGGCATCGCCGGCATGGGACTGGTGCGGTGGAAACATGCCAAGGAGTACGTCTTTGCCATCGTCCTCGGAACGATCTTGAGCTTCGTGCTCATCGGGTTTCAGCGCGCACTCCTCGATACCTCCCAGAGTCCCGATGCGTTCTTCTCTGCGCTGGGAGTCGTGGGAATCGCACTGGCGTGGCGGTTCCTCTTCGGTCCGTGGATCGCGCACATCAAGGCGACGGTCCTGGGCACGTTCATCTTCTGGGTGGTTGTTCATCTTCTGTGGAAGGAGGCGGGCGTCGAGCGAACGGCGCATCTGCTCGCGATCGGCGTGGCGCTCATCCCGGCGGTGATCTGGTGCGCGCTCTTCCTCAAATACCACTGGGAGCGGATGAGCCTCGTCCTGCTGATGTTCTTCTCGGGCATGCTGAGTACGGCGCCCATTCTCTTCTATGACGCGCTGGTGCGGCGGGGAATCGAATTACAGTTCCTGCTCTTCCGCATTGTCCCCGAGAATTTCACGCGTGCCTCGAGCGCGCTCGTCACCGGGGCGATCGTCGAGCAGTCGACCGTGAAGACGACCCTGCTCTCGACCCTGCTGGCGTTTCTTCTGGTCGGCGTGATCGAGGAAGGCAGCAAGTTCTGGGTCTTAAAGCAGAGCGGGACGGAGTTCTTCCGCTCCATCAATGATGTCGTGGAGCTGGGCATCATCGTCGCCATCGGGTTCGCCTTCGCTGAGAACATCATCAATCCCACGTACTTCGTGGGGTTCGTGCGCGAGTACCTGCTCGCCCCGTCCACGGCCGATTGGGGGGGCTTCGCCGGGAATGTGATCGGACGCTCCATCCTGACCACGATGGTGCATATCGTCTCCACCGGGGTGCTGGGGTACTTCCTCGGGCTCGCCATCTTCGCCGGTCCCACGCTGGAGAATGCCCGTCGCAAAGGAAAAACCTCTCTGCTCTCCGGGATCGCGTGGGCGTTTCTGCGTCTGCCCGAGAAGCCGGTCTTCCGCCGCCAGATGATGCTGACGGGCTTCCTGACTGCTGTCGTGCTCCACGGACTCTTCAATTTCATGGTGTCGCTGCCGGACCTGTTGCCGGGGAATCCCCGCACATTGGGCGAGCTCTTTGGTCAGCCGGACGGATCGTACTTGCATATAATTTCTCTTATCCTCATTCCATCACTCTTCTACGTGTTGGGCGGGTTCTGGATCTTAAGTACGCTCTTATTCCGCAAAGAGAACAATATGGAGCACGGTCAACTGGTGGTCACGGATACGTTCGTGCGGGTAGGTTAAAGAAGACAGGAATACAGGATTGCGAAGAATACAAGGTTAGGGAGTACAAGGACGACGAAGATTACAGGGAGGGTGGGTCTTCGACCCGCGGACATTAAGACAACGCTGTTGTTGCTTGCGCGTGTGATCGCTAGAATGCCTGCACTTTCGAGGCGTGAACATTCAAACCGCGTCCTCGTGTCATTCCCCCTTCTGCATGCGTATCATTCGTTCCTCCGTGAAGTCTTTTCTGCTCTCTGTCGGATTGGTGCTCCTTCCCCTGTCGGCGGTTGCCGCCGTATCGGTTGGGGATGTGCTGCGCATGGCAGACAGTGCGCCGGTGAGCCGTGGCGAGTTCATCCGTGCGGTGGTGAAGGTGCTTGGGGTGACCGGCAGCGATAAAACCGTCCTGCCGTACAGGCGTATTCCCCGTGACCTGGAGCCGCAGGTGAAAGCGGCATTCGCGGCCGGGGCGCTCAAGACATTCGGAGACGAGCTCTTCGCGGGGCAGCCCATCACCCGCGGGCAGGCGCTGGAGGTGACCGTTGCACTACAGCATCTGACGGCCAAGCCCGCGACGCAGTATCGCGATGCCCGTGCCACTGACCGGCTGGCCCAGGCGGTGCAGGTGGCCGTGGACAGAGGATGGATGGTACCGCGGAGCAGTGTATCTTTCGGCGTTGCCGAGGTGCTGACCGGCAAAGAGGCGCGTCTGTTCCTGCGCAAAGTACTGGGCGAAGGAGGGGAGCAGCCGGACGCAACGGACACCATCCCCACCGTGGAGATCCGCTTCACGCCCGCGACCCCTCAGATCAAGAGCGGCACGAGCGAGCTGCCCAAGGCGCAGATTCTCGAGGCGCTCTGGAAGATCATCGAACAGGATTACGTCCATGAGGACAAGATCAATGCGGATGATGCCGCGTACAAAGCGGCCGAAGCGATTGTCGAAAGTCTGGGCGACCCGTACTCCACATTCTACCGTCCGGCGGGATCCCGGGCATTCCAGTCACGCATTCAGGGGGAGGTCTCGGGCATCGGCGCGCAGGTGGAGGACCGCGATGGCGTGCTGACCATTACGACACCGCTCTCGAATTCACCGGCCGAGAAGGCGGGTCTCAAACCCAATGATCAGATCCTCGCTGTGGATGGCAAGAGCCTGCAGGGCTTGTCCTACGAGGAGATGGTGGATCAGGTGCGCGGTCCCAAGGGGTCGGTGGTAAAACTTCGCATCCGCCGCAACGGCAGCGAGTTCGATGTTTCAGTGACACGCGATACGATCAAAGTGCCCGAGATCGAGATCAAGTGGCAGGAGGAAATCGCCATCGTGAAGCTCATGCAATTCGGCAAGCTTTCCGAGACCGATCTTCGACCCCAGATGCTCCATATTCAGGAGCAGGATCCGAAAGGGATCATCCTCGATCTGCGCAATAACCCCGGAGGGTTGCTCCACGCCGCAACGGTTGTGGCCAGCAACTTCCTGCCCAAGGGATCCGGTATCGCCATCATTCGTTCACGCTCAGGCGAGCGCACGGAAACCACCGAGGATGAGCCGACAGTCGATGCATCCGTTCCCATGGTCGTCCTCGTGAACGGCGGATCGGCCTCCGCATCCGAGATCGTGTCTGCGGCGTTGCAGGATGCCAGGCGCGCGACCGTCGTCGGCGAGCAGACATTTGGCAAAGGCACGGTGCAGGAGGTGCTCGAGTTCAGCGACAAAAGCAGCCTGAAGCTCACGATCGCCGAATGGTTATCGCCCCTCGCGAACAAGATCGATGGCGTGGGAGTGAAGCCGGATGTCGTCGTTCCCACGGCGGAGCGCGACGAACAGCTGACCAAGGCGATTGCGATCCTCAAGTCGAAGCGGCCATAATAGCTGATAGCTTGTAGCTGTTAGCTGTGAGGAACCTCTAGGGTTCTGGGGGTCGGTAGAACGGAGATAAGCTCTGACGGAAGCGGAAAAATGAGGTTGATCCTTGTGAATGGAATTTGAGGAATAGTGTACGTGAGATGGGTTCTCTAGCATGAAAATATGTCTATTCAATCCTTTAAGGATTTGATTGTTTGGAAGCAATCAATGAAATTGGTTCAGGATGTCTATCTGTTCACTTCGCGCCTTCCGGGATATGAGAAATTCCGGTTAGGTGATCAGATGAGGCGTTGTGCCGTTTCCATCCCTTCCAATATTGCCGAAGGCAGGAATAGAAGCACGAGAAGGGAATTCGCCCATTTCTTGCGCATTGCGCTTGGATCGTCGGCAGAACTCGAAACGCAATTACTGCTCACTGAGAGAATCCATCATGTAGAAAGTAAAAACATCCTTCTGCTTCTCGATGAAGTGCAAAAGATGCTCTCAACAGTCATACGGAAACTTGAAGGCGACTACGACAAACACCAGCTAAAAGCTCGCAGCTCACAGCTATCACCTACATATTGGAGTAAAACTTCTTCTTGCGGTTCGCCGCCCTGAAACCCTCGCGCTTGAGGGCGCGCATGCGGAGGATGCGCTTATTCGGGGTTCTCTTGAAGCGGGCACGCTCGCGCAGGAGCTTCAAAAGCCCCGTGCGCTGCACTTGTCCCTTGAACCGCTGCTGCAGGCGGTCATTGGACTCCTCGCCGTGTCTGTGAGCATGGATAGCCATTGCGGGGGGAGGGTAAGGGAGGGGCTGGCTATTGGCAAGGAAAAACTCGAATCGAATGGGCGTATCGGGGTATCAGCCTATCGGTGTATCAGTGATAGAAATGCTGCGAGATGGGTTACAGATATTCAGATACTCCGATATTCCGATATTCTTCTCTGTCCATTGCCACCGCCGACTCTTCTCACTAGAATCCACCAAGATATGGCAAGCGCAAAGCAGCAGTACACCGCGGAGAACATCCAGGTTTTGGAAGGCTTGGAGCCAGTCCGCAAGCGGCCCGGCATGTATATCGGCTCCACGGATCAGCGGGGCCTGCATCACCTGGTGTACGAGATTGTCGATAACGCGATTGACGAGGCGATGGGCGGGCACGCCAACCTGATCATCGTGACGCTGCATGACGACGGGTCTGTAAGCGTGGATGATAACGGCCGCGGCATCCCGGTGGATATCCACCCCAAGATGAAGAAATCCGCTCTCGAGATCGTTCTGACGACACTGCATGCCGGAGGCAAGTTCGGCGGCGACGACAGCGGTTACAAGGTCTCCGGGGGGTTGCACGGTGTGGGCTCTTCGGTCGTGAACGCGCTCAGCGTCAAGATGCATGCCGAGGTGTACCGTGATGGCAAAATCTGGATGCAGGATTACGAGCGGGGCAAGCCCCAGAACGACGTCAAGGCCAAGGGCGAAACGAAGAGGAGCGGCACGCTGATCCGCTTCTGGCCCGACAAGCAGATTTTCGACACGCTGGAGTTCTCGCTCGTCACGGTCATGAACCGGCTCCGCCAGCAGGCGTACCTGACGCGCGGCATCACGGTTGCTCTCTTGGATGAGCGCGAGAAACGGTCCGAAGAGGATACGAAGCTGCCACGTCTCTACCGGTTCCACTTCGAGGGGGGCATTGCCGCGTATGTTTCGCACCTCAATGAATCGCGCGATGTGATCGGCAAACCCATCTGGTTCGAGAAAGACACACCGGATGGTTACGTGGAGGTAGCGCTGCAGTATACGCAGTCCTTTCAGGAGATGGTGGCGACGTTTGCCAACAACATCCACACCACGGAGGGCGGCCATCACCTGACGGGGTTCAAGGCGGCCATCACGCGCACCATCAATGCCTACGCCCGCTCCCAGAGCCTGCTGAAAGAGAAGGACGAAAACTTGTCGGCGGACGACGTGCGCGAGGGACTGACGGCCATCGTGTCGGTGCGCCTGAAGGATCCGCAGTTCGAAGGGCAGACAAAGAGCAAGCTCGGCAATGCCGAAATGAAGACCGCGGTCGAGACGGTGGTGAATGACAAGCTGGCCGAGTACTTCGAGGAGCACCCCGGCGAGGCCAGGGATATCGTCGCCAAATGTACCCTCGCCGCCCGTGCCCGTCTCGCCGCCCGTGCCGCCCGTGACAGCGTGATCCGTAAGGGGGCGCTGGAGGGCATGACGCTGCCGGGCAAACTGGCGGACTGCAGCAGCCGTGACCCCAGCGAGTGCGAGCTCTTCATCGTCGAGGGAGATTCCGCAGGCGGCTCGGCCAAGCAGGGGCGCAACCGCGAGTTCCAGGCCATCCTGCCGCTCCGTGGCAAGATCCTGAATGTCGAACAGGCGCGCCTCGACAAGATGCTGGCCAATAACGAAATCAAGGCGCTCATCATCGCCATGGGGGTTGGCATCGGAGAGGTGAAGGACTTAAGCAGGCTCCGGTACCACCGCGTGGTGATCATGACCGATGCCGACGTCGACGGCGCGCATATCCGAACGCTCCTGCTGACGCTCTTCTTCCGCTATTTCCCGGAGCTCATCGAGGGCGGGTGCATCTACATCGCCCAGCCGCCGCTCTACAAGATCCAGCGCGGCAAAGAGATCGTCTACGCCTACGGTGATGACGAGAAGGCGAAGACGCTGAAGGCGTGGGGCATCGCCGAGAAGGACATGCAGCAGGCGGATGAGGATGCGGAGGCCGAAGAAGCAGACGAGATGAAGTCGCTCATGAAGGCGGGGGCGAAGAAAGAGGAGCCCAAGAAGACGGCGCGCGTGGGCATTCAGCGGTACAAAGGCTTGGGAGAAATGAACCCCGAGCAATTGTGGGATACCACCATGAATCCCGAGACCCGCAGCATGATGCGCGTGACCATGGATGACGCCGAGCTGGCCGATGCCACCTTTACAACGCTCATGGGTTCCGAGGTCGCTCCTCGCAGGAAGTTCATTCAGACACGGGCGAAGACGGTGAAGAATCTGGATATTTAGGGCGTAGGGGGTAGGGCGTAGGATTAGGGCATAAAAAGAAATACGCAATTTTCGTGACCCTACGCCCTACCCCCTATTCCTATGCCCCTCTTTAGTCGTCCGTCGGTCCCGCAAACTGATCCCGCAGCGTATACGTATCCAGGTTCTTTTCGCCGAGCAGCCCGATCACGTGATCCACGATGCCGTCGAAGGGCACCTCCTGCTGCTGACCTTTCTTCATGTCCCTGAGGATGATCGTTCCGCGCTTCACTTCCATCTTGCCGAGCAGGAGCGCGAACAGAGCCTCGAACTTGTCGGCCAGACGCATCTGGCTCTTGAGGCTGGCCTCACCCAGCGCGCCGACGGTGTGCACGCCCTTCTCGCGCAGCTCCGAGATGAGCAGCAGGCAATTCTTCTTGGCTTCGGGGCCGAGTTGCGCCACGAAGACATCCACCTGATCCTTGTGGGGGGCCTGTACGCCTGCTTCCTTCATGTGCCAGATGGTGCGCTCCATGCCGCCGGCGAACCCCACGCCGGGCGTCGGTTTGCCACCGAGGAGCTCAATCAATCCGTCGTAGCGTCCTCCTCCTCCAACCGCGTTCTGCGCGCCGGTAGATTGGTCCCAGAACTCGAAGACGGTCTGGGTGTAGTAGTCGAGGCCGCGCACGAGCTGCGGATTAGGCACGTAGGCGATGCCCAGCGCATCGAGGTACTCGAGCAGGGTTGCGTGATACTGTTTGCTCTCGTCGCTCAGGAATTGTTCGAAGAGGGGAGCGCCCTTGAGGAGCACCTGCGTGTCTTCCTCTTTGGAATCGAGCAGGCGCAGGGGATTTGTGGTCAAACGTTCACGATCCAGCTCGGGCAGGTTTCGTTCCTTGCCGATGAAGAAATCCTTGAGCGCCTGCACATAGGCGGCGCGGTTTTCGGCCGTGCCGATGTTGTTGATCTGCAGCGTGAGGCGGTCGAGGATCTTTAAATCCGCGAAGATCTTGGTCACCACGTGGATCAGCTGTGCGTCGAGGCTGGGATCCTTGAGGCCGATCACCTCCAGATCGAACTGATGGAACTGGCGGAAGCGGCCCTTCTGCGGCCGGTCGTGGCGGAAACACGGGCCGATGGCGAACAGCTCCACCGGCTGGGGCAGCTGCTGCATGCCGTGCTCGATGTACGAGCGGCACATGCCGGCGGTGAATTCCGGGCGGAGCGCGAATTCCGACTTGTCCGTTTGCTCCTCGCTTCGTTTTCCCAGGACCGAGAAAAGCTCCTTCTCCACGATATCCGTGTGTTCGCCGATGCCGCGCTCGAAGATGCGCCGGTCTTCGAATACCGGGGGATCCATGCGTTTATAGCCTGCCTGGCGGGCGCGGTGACGCACTGCCTTCTTGATGTAGGTCATATAACGCTGTTCCTCGGGGAGGACGTCGTGCGTGCCTTTCGGAGTTCGGAACAAGGGTTCTGACATGCAATCTCAGGGGAAGAGAGGTTACCAGCGAGATCCCGCCATAGCTCCTCGCGGGAGCGGGGAGCGAAGGGGGATGGGGGTTCGGAATTGGGGTTCTGCCATAACGTTGGGGAATCTTATCAGTGCTTTGCGGGCTTGAGAAGGCCTTGAGGACGAAGAGGGTAAGGAACCCGTTTCTCCGTAGCTGGGGTTCATGAACCCCAGCTACGGATAGGCGAATCTGCGAGGATCAGGAAATGGGTGCATCACACACCAAAGCGACACGCTCACGCAGAGATGCCACGTAGTCTTGCGCTGCTGCTGGTTCCCCCGGTTTCGGAAGAACGCTGTAGCTGCCGTCCGCATGCGATTGAAGTTGGACAGTTGTGGGAACGTCATCCGGATGCTCGTAGGCGAGCGGATCATCGGGACCGTTCCCGGTACGGATGGGAAGGATGTTACCCATGGGATAAAGGGGGAAAGAAATAGAGAAAAAAACCCTCGCTTGTGAGCGAGGGCTTATTCGCAAGTTGGGAAGATCTCTACGCCAACCTACGCCCTCGCAGCGAGTGCATCATCATATGCATCATGCCGAGGGCGGATTGCCGCAAAATCACGAGCAAAGTGTAGGACACCTTTGACTGGTGTCAACGGGATTCCGGGGTAGGGATGCCTTCCATTTCCCCGGGAAAGCCTAAGAGAAATACCCATACTCAGTGTGATTCAGGCGGGAAAATGTTATGATTGCCGTTCTCACCACCCGTATGCATCCATGCGTCACCATGGGCTCCGTGCTGATCGTTGGCTCCGTGCTGATGAGTGGCTGTGCCAATAAACCGTCTTTTCCTGAGCCGACAGTAATCATCGATCGTCCGCTTGTTCTGCAGCATCCTTCTTCGTCTCAGTCATTTTCTTCGGCATCATCGGTTCCCGCATCGTCTTCATCGTCGCGACCGGCAAGCCTGCTCATCAAGGTGCCATTCGCATCGCAATCGCCTTATGCCGTTTGGGATCAGCTCCACGAGGAAGCATGCGAAGAAATGTCGCTCATCATGGTGCATCACTTTCTTGCGGGCACGCCGCTCAGCATGATAGATGCGGAAGAGGAGGTGCAGGACATGGTGGCCTGGGAGCGGGCTCATGGGTACGCCGACGATGTGAGCGCCGCCCAGTTGGGGGCGATCGCGCAGAGTCTCTACGGATATCACTTTCGTGTGCTTTCTGATGTGACGGCCGAGAGTCTCAAGCGCGAACTTGTCGCGGGGAATCCCATTATCATTCCGGCGTTTGGTCGCGCGCTCAAAAACCCTTTCTTTAGCGGCGAAGGTCCTTTCTATCACATGCTGGTCGTGGTCGGATACGCAGGAGACGGCTTCATTACAAACGATCCCGGCACCAAACGGGGGGAGAAATATTGGTACCAGACGGATGTGCTCATGAACGCCCTGCATGACTGGATTGGCGTCAAAGAACTGATCGCCACCGGTCCGAAGAATGCTCTCGTCATCGAACTGTGATCGTGTCATCAGCATGCAGCGTATCTCCCTTTGTATTGCATAACGAAGAGCCTGTCGTTTACACGAGGTATTTCTCCGCAATGTTCCAGATCTGATCATCATCCATGTCGCTTTTGATGAGGTATTCATTCACATCAAAATCATTGCATTTGATGATATTTTTCTTGTCACTCAGATTGGTGCAGACGACGACGGGAAATTTCAACCTCTTCTTTTTCCTGTGCTGCAGCACGGCAAACCCGTCGACATTCGGCATCAGCAGATCCAGGAGCAGCAGATCGGGAGGATCTTTATCGATACTGTCGATTGCCTCCTGTCCGTCACGTGCAGTGCTCACACGCACACCATGCTTGGCGAGCAGGCTGCGTATCATGCTCAGGAGGAACGCTTCATCCTCGGCAACGAGGACGTGTTTCTGCGGCTTGTCCATAGGAGGGAGGAGAAAAGAAAAAAACGAAAAGCAATTCTGTGATCTGTCGATCGGTTCTCTAGCGCAAGTACCCTTCGATTGCGGGCCAGAGATCGTCATCGTCCAGGTCATTCTTCACGAAGTAATTCTGAGCCTTCATTTCCTTGCACTTGTCCTTCGTTTCCTTGTCGCTGAGATTGGAGAGCACGATGACGGGACATTCCAGCTGTTTTTCCCTGATGAACCTCATGACGCCGTGGCCATCCAGCACCGGCATGAGGATATCGAGGAGCAGCAGATCCGGTACTTCCTTCTCCAGAGCCTCAACCGTTTCCTTACCGTTATAGGTGATCGTGACACGTATGTTGTATTTGCTCAGAACTTTTGCCATCAAATCGGCGAGAGCCGTGTCGTCTTCGGCGATGAGAACGTGTTTGCTCATAAAAATCAGGAAGGAAATAAAAGAGTGAACGTGGTGCCTTTGTTCTCCTGCGAGATAAAAGAGATCGTTCCGCCAATCAGACGCACGATGTTATAGACCATGTACAGGCCGATGCCGGTGCCGGCTTCCACGGGGCTCGCGACATTCGAGGCCCTGAAGAATTTCTCCGGGATTCTTTTTTGCTCCTCCTGCGGAATACCGTAACCCGTATCCGCCACATCGATGCGGATCGACTCTTTTTCTTTGGTGACACTCATGCGCACCTTGCCGCCTCTGGGGGTATATTTGAGGGCATTGCTGAGGAGGTTATCCAGAATTTCGATGAGCAGCTGCTTGTCCGTTCGCACCATGAGATCCTGCGGACACTCAAGGGCGAGTTCCAGCCCGTTTCTCTGCCGGTGGGCATCATGGAGGCGCGAGATCTTTTCCAGCTCCTTCTGCAAGATCACCTGTTCCAGTTCCGGCTCCATGCCGTCCTCTTCGAGATGGGAGATCATCAGCATGCGTCGGATGGTCGAGGCCATGTTCATGGATGTTTCGTGTGCGGTTTTCACCAGTTTCGCCTGGTCTTCGGTGAGATTTTCCCGCTTCAGACTCGAGAGGACCCATCGGATCGCCGTAAGAGGCGTTCTCAATTGATGCGAAGCGATGGACATGAATTCTGACCTGGCTTTTTCGATTTCCTTTTCTTTGGTGATATCCCGAAACACCTTCACGGCGCCGATCAGCTCTTTGCCGATGAAAATGGGAGCAACCGTTATGGCAACCGGAAAAGACGTTCCATCCTTTCGCTTATAGTACATCGTCGTGGTCGTGGTCGTGGTCGAGCGATCTTTCAGGGTTTTGGTGATCAGGCGTTCCGATTCCGGAATGGTTTTGCCGGTCGAGTCCGACATCGGTATGACCTTCAAGAGCAACTTTCCCTGTGTCTCTCCCTCTTTCCAGCCCAATAATCTTTCGCATGCCTTGTTCACGAAAAGAACCCGTCCATTTTTGTCCGTTGCCACCAGGCCTTCACCGATACTTGCCAGGATCGCTTCGTCTTTCGCCCGGACCTTTTCCAAGTCTTTGGTGCGCTCAAGGACTTTCTTCTCCAGCGTTTTTCTCGACATCCTGAGTTCGTTCGCTGTCACCAACAGCTTGCGCCTGACCACCTCTTTTTCCCTGGCAGTCACCACAAGCTTGCGTCTGACAGCCTCCTTTTCTCGGGCGGTTGCGGCGAGTTGCCTGGCTTTGAGACGGAGTTTCTTCGCCGTCATCACCAGCTTGCACCTGACGACCTCTTTTTCCCTTGCAGTCACCACAAGCTTGCGTCTGACTACTTCCTTTTCCTTCGCCAGAACCTTGAGCTTGAGGGCTATGCCATCGGGTGGGGAATGAGTGATTTTGCTCATGATGATTCAGAACGGGTGAAGGCGGTTTTTTGCATGAGTGTGAAAGTTCAACGTACGCGCTTTTGTGGCAGGGGACAAACGCTGCTCTTCAGGATGGCCTTGCCCCTTCAATGGTGCGCAACTTTCCTTCGAGCACGGTGATCTTGGTTTGCAGCTTCTCCTTGGCCACCTCCCGATGCCGGATCTCTGCGATGTAATCATCCCGGATTCCTTTTGAGAGATCGACCAGCTCTTCGCCCTCGCGACGTAACGCCTCCTGGAACTTGCGTTCTTTTTCAGCATTCGCTCCCACTTGTTGTTGCTTCTCCCTCTCCAGTGTCGCCAGATTGCTTGTCTCGGTGCGCTTTTCGGCGTCCCGACGATCCTTTTTCGTTTTCATGCCCGCCACCCGGTTCCGGTTGAGGCGGTCTTCGTCTCCGACGATCTTGGTGATGCGGTCCTGCAGTGGCTGGATGGTATCGTCGCTCATGTTTTGGAGAGGGAAGGAATGGTTGTTGCCTCACCTTCCATGTGGGCGAGGCGCGTGTAGTAATCAGGGATCTCGCGAAGGTGGGCAAGCGCGATTTTGCCCGTCATGAGGGCATCATCGTTGGTCACGTTTGTCTGAGCATCACGCCTGCCGTGCTCAAGCTCGACATCCATTCCCATACGGAATTGCTCGAGATCGAAAGGAACGTCGCTCCAGAAGATATCCAGTTTCAGGGCGATGTCCTGTGCCTGTTCTGTGGTGAACTGCTGTGCGGTCATAGGATGAGTGGTGAAGACAAGTAAGATCGAAAGAGGTCTCACGCATGTTTCAGCATGCGCAGTGCTGCAATCAGGACGATGGCGCCGATGACCGCCATGACAATGGCGCCGAGCGTTCCGTATGCGGTGATGCCGATAAAGCGGAAGAGCAGGCCGCCGATGAGTGAGCCGACGATCCCGACGATGATGTCACCGACGATGCCATACCCGCCGCCGCCCATAATTTGCCCGGCAAGCCAGCCCGCGATGAGGCCGATCAAGAGAAACCAGATGAATTCCATAAAATGATTGGAAGAAGAAGAAATAAATGATTAGCGGAGATTACTGATGATCGAGCTCGGCCTGTCCGTCACATTCACCTTCAGGCGATAGACGATTTCCGCCATTTCGCCGCGGGTCATCGTTTGATCAAAACGTTTGATACTGACGGGGATGGCATGCAGATCAGAGAGACGCTGCACAAAAGGGCGATACCAGAATTCGCCGGTCTCTCTGTTTTGGGTATCGAGGGAGAAGACATTGCAGATGATCTTGGCTGCCTCTACGAAGTTGATGGAATTTGCGGGACCGTACGTCCCATTTGGATAGCCGTCGATGATGGAATTCATTTTGCCGAAACAGACATCTGGGGCGTACCAGGAATCTCTGGCGACATCAGAGAAGAAGACGGTGTCTGTAGTGTCAGGCACATTTGTTTTAAGACAGGCGCTCATGTTGTTCGTATCCAGAATGAACGGATTGACCACGAAGTGAACGAATTCCGCGCGGTTGATGCGCGTGTCGGGTTTGAAGGTTCCGTCCAGGTATCCCTTGAGCACATTCTGCGTGCGGAGGTATTCGATGCTTTGATAGTACGTGCTGTTGACGGGTACATCGGTGAATGGATTTTTCGAGAACGCCGTATCCTGCTGTGCAAGTGCAGTGTTGCCGAAGAGCAGGGAGCCGATGAGGAGAAACCAGGTGAGTACCATGGAATGATGGGTGAAAGGAAAAAACAGTGACGAGTGCATGCTCTGCCACCCCCACAAGGAGCGGGAGCAGCAGAGAACATGCAATGTTCTAGAGAGCGTTCAGCAGGTTCAGCGCGTGGCGTTCTTCGGCTGCGACAATGATCGAGCGACGAGTGGGCGCGCTGCCAACATAGGAGCGGGAGTACCCGTTGCTCGCAAAGGCTACAGATGCGACTTCGGCATCGATGAATGTCGCTGCGCTGGTATTGACAGGGGTCTTAGGGAAGTCCGGGGAGTAGAGCGTCTGATCAATGGTAGACCGGGCCGGATGCGTCGTGGAATTGAATCGCGCGAGATCGACCGGATTGAAATACAATTGACGCTCCAGCATCCTCAGATTTGAAAGGAGAAGACGATGTGCATTCTTGTATTCCGGAGAGCCGATTTCCAGCGTGTCGATCAGATGCAGCTGCAGATTCGCCGCTCTGACTTCCTGCACAAGAGTCGGATAGAGCGGTGTGGGTATTGAGGCAGCGTCCATAAACTTGGCTGGATCCTGCTCCAGAAAACCGTCTTCTGGTTGCACTGATTGAGCGAGTGCTGAGGAAGTTATAGTGCCAAGAAAGAGGAGTGTGATTGGCAGGCCGATGGTGAAGATGCGGTTGCTCATGATGGGGAGGGGGGAAGATAAGGGGGAAGAGTGTCGATGGTGATGGATGAGAAAGAGCGGGTTACGTTCGATACATGGTCCTTCGTACTGCGGACTGAATGGCCCGGGAGCCGCGCAGATCCGAAAAGGTGTCCTGATGAATTGCGGGAAACCACGATTGGAGTACGCCGGTGAGTCGCCGTGCAGGTCGGAGCGGAGGATAGTAAGAACGTGAGATATTCATGGGAAGGTGGGGGAAGTGAACTTTCACAATAGATGCGTGCGGCTTATGCGCAAGCGCCAGCGCGCACACGAAGTCGCCGGGTTTACTCCACCTGGGCGCTCATCTGGACCGCCGTCGATCCTTCCTTCTTTCGGTGGTCAGTCGGGAGAGGTCGTGACTGGTCTGAACTGTTCAGGGGCGTCCGTATCCTGCAATCTGAACAAAGGGAGTGACGGGAAGCACCGCCTGAGGAGGACGCACGATCTTCCTCATGTGCGGCAGAACGGTTCTTCGTTATTTTCATCGTGGAGGCGGAATGGAGAGTGTTCTGGATCCCGCAGAGTCCCTTCCATGGAGAAATGACGCGTCAGACATATCTCATCGACAAAGCATCATGATGTTTCTTGGGGATTGATCCTCCTCCTTGAGATGTCTCCAGTCGGCACTGTCTGCGTACTTTGTGCGCGAAGGTGTCGCAGGAATTATTACACAAAAGAACCGGGTCGCTGTGGGCAACCCGGTTCCCCGGTGATAAGGATGTTGATGTCTTCAGCGCAGGAGCTGGCCACGGATTTCGCCATCCGGATGTTCCGATGAATGGACGTTCACGTAGTACCCACCATCAAAGAGCGTACTGCGCTCCTCATTGGTAAGATTTGACCACACGCCGATTGCGCGCCTTCCGTTGAACGTGATCGTCAAGACCACCGGTCCGCTCTGCCCGGCAGGTGCCTGATGGAAGTGGGCGGAAGTGATGGAGCCACTCATGTTGCGGACGGTGATGTCGTAGTGAAGGCCGTCGTTCATCAGGACCATAGAACCCGTCCCGCTTGCCGTTGTCGACACGGACGGTACCTCCTGGCCACCGGTCATGTTCGCGTGGAAATTCGTCGTGCCTGCAGCGTAGACGAAGGAAGCATCGTCCGAGAAGATGACTCCGCTTGTTGCCTGCATGCCCCGGACATCCAGCGTGTAGGATTGTTGCGTCTGCAGAGCTTCTCCGAGAGAAAGTTCGACCATGCGATTGGTGAGAATCTGCGACGAAACGATATGCAGTGCATGGGTGCTGTCCGTGAGGCCGTACCGCGAAGATTCTTCTGCCCGCAACGAATCGAGATCCACATCAAAGCTGACGTTGATGCGGTTCGCTGTGACTGGCGTCACTGTTGTGATATGCCCCGTCTGCGCCGCTGCAAGGACCACAGTGGCACTCTCGGTGAAGTCTGTGCCGGTCCGCGTGAGAAGATGCGTTGCCGTTACGCGATACGTGATATTCGCGGTGATATCCGTGGCGAGCAGAAGCTCGATCGTGCGATTGTTGAGGATCGTCACGGTTTGAACGTTCATCGTTTCAACGCCGGAGGCTCTCGTCATCGTGTAACGCGAGGCATCGGCGGCACGGCTCGTGTCGAGATCGATATCGAATGCCAGGCGGATACGGCGCGTCGTGAGAGCCGTGATATCGGTGATATGCGCTGCGGGCGCCGTGAAGCTCAGGTTTGCGTTATCCGAGAAAACGGTGCCGTCCTGTGCCAGAAGATTGCTGGCGGTGACGAGGTACACGACTCCTGTCGCAAGATTATCGGAGAGGCTGAGCTCGACCGTCTTGCTGTCGATCAGCGACGCAGAGGCAACGGTGATGCTGTGAGAAATGGAGTAACGAGCCGCATCCTCCGCGCGGGCGGCGCCGAGTGCGCGATCAAACACGAGGCGGACCCGTGTCGCAGAAACGGCGGATACCTCGGTGATGTGTGCCGACTGCTGACCGCAGTCCGTTCCATACTGCAGGTTCAAGGATGCGCGGTAGAACATGGTGACCATCTCCGCACGGTTCATGAATGCTGCGGGACGCACTCTCTCCGTTCCGTTATCGCCCTGAAGAACGCAGTGGTCGGCCGATGACTGAATATTGGTGAAGTACCATTGGTTCTGCGGATTATCCGAGAATGTCGGCGCTTTGCCCGTGCTGTTGAGCGTAAATGACCGCACGAGCAGGGATGCGGCCTCCGCACGGTTCACATTACTGGCGGCACTCGCATAGCAGGGACGTGACTGTTGATAGCAGTTGCCGTTGCCACGAACCCAGCCTGCATCGGCGGCGGCTTCGAAGTACGGAAAGTACCACGCGCTTCGCGACACATCGTTGAAGCTTGATAAGGTCGGGTAGAGCAGCGTGGTGCCATTCAGATTGACCAGAAGCTTCACCAGCTCCGCGCGGGTGGCCAAAGCCGCAGGACGCAACGTGGTCGTGCGATCGAGAGCACCGGACTCCAACAGCGCGGCAGCGGCGTCTTCATAGTACGCACCGTCAGGCACGTCGACGAAAGGTGTCTTCTGTGCGAAGACGGATGCCGGAATGCCGGAACAGAAGAGAAGTATGCCTGTGAGTGTGTAGATCCGCCGTGCGCGGAAGGTGGAGGGGAGGGAGAACATGGGATGGGGGGGAAATGAAGGAAGAAGAGAGAAAAGCGCAGAGTGATGCTGGTTCCGAGAGCATCACTCTTGCGCTCCTCATGGAGTGAAGCCGCCCCGCAGAGGGATCCTCGATGCAGGGCTTTGCATAGGAAGGGGGGAATGGGAAAGAACAAAGGAGTCCTACTGTCCTGTAGGGTCGGAGCTCGGCAGAGGACCATTGATGTTCAGGTTCACCGAGGGGGCCTCAGTGGCATCCGCAAGCGGTCGATTATTGAATGGGAAGACCCTCAACACGTACATTGCGACGCCAAGAACAACGAGAATGGCGGCGATTGCAACGATGGCGGTCAGTGAAGATGCGGTGCCGGTGTCTCTCTGGACGTCGTGTTCGATGATGGTTGGCATAGAAGAGTGGGGAAAATAAGAAGTAAGAAAGAAATAAAGAGAAATAAAAGCTTAGTTCGCCGGAACAGTGACTGTGTTGCTCTGCAGTGTTACTGCACCGATGCGAGCGAGCAGCCGGCCGTCCACTCTGGCGCCTGTTTGAAGCGAGATGGACTGATCGGCAAGAATCGTCCCTTTGAACGTTGCATTGGTTCCAAGGTTTGCCGAGGTGCCCACCTGCCAGAAAATATTGGCTGCCTTTGCCCCGCCACTGAGCACGACCTGCCGTCCGGCTGACACGCTCAGTGTCGATGCCACCTGAAAGACAAACACGGCATTGGCATTGCCCCTGGCATCCAGTGTCAGATTACCGGAAGAGATCTCGAGTGATGACGTAGATTTGTACAGGCCCGGGCTCAAGGTCGATCCTCCCAGATTTCCCGCGACACTTACCGGATTTGTGGAACGTCCTGCCAGGTCATTGTAGGCAATGGTGAGCGCCACTTTTGCCTGTGATGCCAGAGTATCCGTCACATGGATCGCACCTCCGTTCACAATTCCCGGTGCGAAGCCGGTGACCGCAGATCCCGGGCTGACGCCCAAATTTCCCGTTACGGTCGTTGGACCGGTGTTGGTGACTGTTGAACCGGCCAATACACCGAATGTCGATGCGGCTCCCAACGACACAGAAGACTGGTTGGCACGGAGTGAAGTGTTCTCTGGCGATGAGGAGGTGGCGCCGCCGCACGGGAAATTCGCATATTCACTATTTCCGTCCAGCGTGGTGTAGGCATAGCCGCCACAGGAACTTTTCCAGGTCAGGGCAGTATTCTTCGGTCCCTTCACATCGGCGACGCAGGTTCCGATGCCGCTGCAACCGAATGACAGAGGGCTGTCCGAAGCAGTGGCGGTATAGCACCTCTGCTCCGTCGTCGCGCCATTGAAGACGCATTTGACTTGTTCTGAAACAACGGGAGTGGTGGCATCAATGATCTTGAAATAGGAATCACTGGAATCCATGACCAGGGTTCCATTCACGTACGTCTTGATTTCAAGGGTATACGCACCGACAGGAACAGAGGGCGGAACGATAACTTCATGACCATCATTGAGCACGCTGAAGGCTAAATTGTATTCCTGACCGTTAGGATACGACCTGAGTCGAATGACATCCAATGTTTGAGATGAGGGCACATTGTTCGTCTGCCAATTGACCGTAATCGGGCTGCCATCATGTTTGTATGTCTCTCCACCGTTCGGAGTAAGAACTGTGACGGAGGGAGAGGTGGTTGAAAGGACACATCTGCCTTCAACGCATTTGTTGGTCGGGCACGGAGCCATTAAACAATAAATCTGAGGACAGTCGGCGTCTGATTTGCACTGGATTGGCGGCGTGCATTGGCGAGCCAATGCTGTGCAGGCGATAGGTCCCGTTGCCCTTCCGCAACTGCTCAAATCAACCGGCGTCTGTGATTGCCAGCCATTCGTGCAGGCGCCCCAGGCACATTTCCAATCCGGAGTGCAGGGTTTCGGAGCGACAACGCTGAACGACGAAGAGGAGCTCGCCCTGCTTGTACTGCGAGAACTCGCATGCCCATTATTCAACGCAACTGCCTGTTGCACGCATGTGCGGAATCGCAGACGGACTGCATGCCGGTCTTCTGAAGCGAAATTCCAACCAAAGACTCCGTTGTAACTTCTCTGTTGCAAACACGCTTTCACCTGTTCGCCTGTCGCTCCCATTCTTTCGTCTTTGGCAGAGGCGAGTGTGAAGAATATGAAGGAAAGTACCAATGCGGCAACGAGCGTCTTGCCGATGAAAGAAAACTGACGTGCTATTGAGAAGGTAGATACGTGCGTTGGCATAGAGTTTGGGGGAAGGAACAGCCACAATGGTCGCGTGAAATATTTGCGCAAGCGTCAGCGCATACACGAAGTCGCCGGGTTTGGACCCCCTAGGCACCCATCTGGACTGTGCCCGTTTTGGACTGCCAGCTGGTCAGAAAATCCATGGGCATGAGATCAATGATCTTTCGCGCCTGCAGTTCGGGTTCGAGGAATCTGTTGTTGTACTTCCACTCCATCTCTTTGAGGTAATACCCCGTATTCCGTTTCCAGATGCCATGGTGACTGCGTACGCGCTCCCGGATCCATGTCCACAGTTGCTCCGTGCCATCCTTCTCTTTCTTCTGCTCATCCTTCGTGAAACGGTGAAACTTGCCGCAGCAAATGAAACCGGCATAGCCCTCTTGGCGGCCCACTGCTTCCTCTTTGGAGCCAAATGTATGAAAGTGAAGCACGGCTTCATCATCTTTGAGCGGGTCAATGGTGACTTCGCCGCTCTCGCGCAGCTGCACGCCGAATACCGGCGGTTTTTCCTTCTCATCACCGGAACGGATTTTACTGTTGCACCATCGGCACCGGGATTTGCCGTGCACGACCTGTATGTCTCCTGCATGAGAGGAGAGGAGTTGGATTTTTTCCGGTGGCAGAGCCTTTTCGACCAGGAGTCTGCGAAAGTGGTCGTAGTAGTCAGCAACCAGCTTATAGCGATGATGCGTAATCTGCGACGTCCGGTGTGACGAAAAATCGAGACAGAAACACAAGAGAATCTCGGCACACTGCTGCAGCTTGTTGATTGCTGTCACTTTGTGGATACGAAACTTCTTGCCGCATGTGGTGCATTTTCTGCGTCCGTCCCCCAGAGTGTTCAATTTCGTTCGAATCGCGCAATACGGGCAAAGTAAGTGACGGGAGGTATCGCTTTGGGTTGGACGCACTTTGTCCCTGAGGTGCGGCAGGAGGGAATCCGCATTGATGATCATCGTAGAGGCGGAAAGGGAACCCTTTGAACGGTCAGTATAGTCCTTTTTCAGAAAAAAAGGCGTGAGATCGATATCTCATCGACATCATTTCATTATGTTGCCCGGAAACTTTTTGCCTGCCTAAAGATGAATCTGCTTTGAATCTGTGCATTTCTTTCTGGCTCCCACTGCTTTCTCAATAGTATGAAGAAGACAAAGGAAAATGAACGTGCAAGGGCAACGTTAAGGAGAGGTGCAAGGTCCAAGACAGTGTCGCATGACCTCTGAAGGTGACGATGACGAATGAGTGATCAGTCCTGCCTCAGTCCTCAGCTCTGGATGAACACCGGAATCCCGATGTCCGCCCATTCGTAAATTTCGGTTGCCTCCTCGGGGAGGAAGCGCACGCATCCGTGAGAAACGGGTGTGCCGATGTGACTCAGTGCCTCGCTCCAGTACCCGGAACTCTCTGAAGATGCTCCCAAATAGGGCAGGCTATGGAGCCCGAATGCACTGTTCCTCGTGAATGACATGTATTTCGGCATGCGGTACGGCACTGCCTGACCGCTCACGCGCAGATCCTCTTTTTTATAGATCTGAAATTCCCCCCGAGGAGTCGGCGTGGCCGGGGCACCCGAGCTGATCTGGTACGTTTTCACGACGATCCCGTACTCGGTGAGGAATGCCTCTTGCGCTCCCAGATAGATCCAAATGGCCTTCGCACCGGAGGCGACTGTTGGATCGAGGATCCCCGTATTGTCCGGTTCCGTAGATTGCATAACGGGAATGTCTGAGGAAGGAAGGTATGGCGCGTCTGCCTTTTTTACATCTGTGCTGCCGGGTTTCTTGTTCATTCGCCGATTGAGCCTGCAAGAGATATCACAGACGTACGTCCGGGGAACTGCGCGAGCTGTGCTGGTTATGGCCCTTGTTGCGACGACATGCCCTGCGTCCGTCTGTTGCTCCTTGGCGATCACCACTGCTGCGTATCCCGTGAGGAGGAGCGTGGTGATTGCGGCCAGTGCTGTCTTGCAGTGAGTCATATCTTGAATCTGTCGTGATCATTAAAATGAACTTTCACAATAGATGCGTGCGACTTTTGCGCAAGCGCAAGCGCATACACAGAGTCGCCAGTGTCGGACTCCCTCGGCACTTCTCTGGACTGCATGTGTTCCGATTCATTCTCGTCCTTACTCTGGGATGAAGAACGCGATGAGTGGCGACGCTTCGGACCGGACGCGTTTCTTTCTTGAGATGCGGCAGAAGGATAGGCAGTGGTCATCACTGTGGAAGCGGGATTTGGCGATTGCCAGCTTTCGGAATAGTCCTTTCCACAGAGAAAGGATGAGAAAAACAGATCCGATCGACAATCATCCATGTTATTGCTTGAATGTTTCTTTTTGGCCACACACATGCGGGGATCTATTGCAGAGGGTCATCATGAAGAACTCGTTAATGAAACATTTTCGCATCACCCGTATACTGGCCGCCTATGAAGGAAAATTCCCGCAATAATATTCCCACCATTATCGTGGTCCTCGGGGCAACCGGCGATCTCATGGCGAAAAAAATCATTCCGTCGCTCCTGCATTTGTCTTCGGAGGACAAGATCCCCAACAAATTCAGGGTGGTGGGGTTTGCGCGCCGTGACCTGACCGATGCCGCCTTTCGGGAGCACGTGGCTTCCATTGTCGCGGAGCACAAGGCGCACCATGGCACGGACTTGGATTCTCGGGATTTCCTCAAGCTCTTCTCGTACCATTCGGGCGATTTTGAGCAGGTCGCCGCCTACCGGGGGCTTCAGGCAAAACTTCAGGCGATCGATAATGAGTGGGGCGTATGTACGAACAAGGTGTACTACCTGGCGGTCCCGCCCGAAAAATTCGCCTCCATCTTTGAGGGTCTGGCCGCCACCGGTCTTAACAAGCCCTGCGGCGGCGCGTACGGCTGGACGCGCATGCTTATCGAGAAGCCGTTCGGTCACGATCTCGCAACGGCGGAGAAATTGGAAAAACTGCTCTCGCGCTACTTTCAGGAGGAACAGATCTACCGCATCGATCACTATCTCGCCAAAGAGCTCATCCAGGGCATTTCGCATTTCCGCTTCTCGAACAATCTGCTCGAATCGTCGTGGAGCAACCGCGACATCGAAAAGATCGAGATCCGACTGCTCGAGAGCATCGGCGTCGAAACGCGCGGCAGTTTTTACGAAAGCGTGGGAGCGCTGAAAGATGTGGGGCAGAACCATGTCCTCGAAATGCTGGCCGCGATCACCATGGATGCGCCGGTGAGCATGAGCATAGAAGAATTGCACGAGAAGCGTGCGGAGCTGATGAACACGCTCAAGCCGTGGACGCCTGAGGACATACGGCAGGACACCTACCGCGCCCAGTATGACGGCTACCGGGCCATCAAGGGTGTTCGCAGCGATTCCACTGCGGAAACGTATTTCAAACTGAAGACCGAGTTGCTGCATCCTTCGTGGCGGGGAGTGCCCATTATCCTCGAAGCCGGCAAGCGCTGCCCCTCCGCCCGCAAAGAGATCGTGGTGACGTTCAAGCATCCGCATGCCTGTCTCATGTGTTCGCGGGATCATCGCATCCAGAACCGGGTGGTGTTTGCACTGGAGCCCGAAGAGAAGATTTCGATCCACTTCTGGACCAAGAAATCAGGCTACGAGCACATCCTGGAGGAGCGCACGTTTGATTTCTTCGTCCACAAGAGAACGTCGCACGTGAAGTACGTCGAGGAATACAGCAAATTGATTTTCTCCTGCATTCTCGGCGACCAGACGGTGTTCTTAAGTCCCGACGAAGTCCGGGCGCAGTGGAGATTCGCCGATCCGATCGTGCGTGCCTGGGAGCAGAATGTCGTGCCACTCCATCATTACAAACCTGACAGCGCCGAAATGTTCGAGGCATCCGCATCAATCGGTACGGAGCCGAAAACGGCAACTCTGGCGAAAGAAATGGCCATCATCGGTTTGGGCAAGATGGGGGCCAACATGAGCCGGCGCATGATGGAAAAGGGTTGGCGTGTGGTTGGATTCAACCGGTCATCGGAAATCACCAAGACACTGGCGAAGGAGGGGATGGAACCCGCGATGACGCTGCAGGAAGCAGTACAGAAGCTCCCTGATCGCAAGATCGTCTGGCTCATGGTTCCGGCCGGTCAACCGGTGGATGACGTGCTCTTCGGCACGGACGGACTTTCGCATATCCTGAAGCGCGGGGACATCGTCATCGACGGCGGCAATTCCTACTACAAAGACACCGTTGCCCGGGCGAAAAAACTCCACCGTCTCGGGATCCGCTTTCTGGATTGCGGCACCTCCGGCGGACCGAATGGTGCGCGCGGCGGCGCCTGCCTGATGATCGGCGGGGAGCGAAAAGATTTCGAAGACATCGAGGCGCTGTTCAGGGATTTTGCGGCGCCGAATAGCTATCAATTCTTCCCCGGTCATGGCGCCGGCCATTTCGTGAAGATGGTCCATAACGGCATCGAGTACGGCATGATGCAGGCCATCGGCGAGGGCTTTGCTTTGATGAAGAAATCTCCCTTCAAACTGGATCTGACGCGTGTCGCCGACGTGTACAACCATGGCAGCGTGATCGAGTCGCGACTCATCGGCTGGCTCGAAGAAGGGTTCCAACTCTACGGCCAGGACCTGAAACCCGTGTCCGGATCGGTGCAGCAATTGGGGGAGGGCGCGTGGACCGTGAAGACGGCGAAGCAGATGAAGATTCCCGTGCAGGTGATCGAGAGCGCGCTCAAGTTTCGCTTCGCATCGGAAAAACATCCCAGCTTCACAGGCAGGATCGTTTCCGCACTGCGCAATCGCTTCGGTGGGCATGCGGTGCAGGCACAGCCGAAGAAGAAGCGCGCCGGTTGATGCGGCTTCTCACATCGAACGAATGAACTGGGGAGTGGACGCAGCAAGGTTACTATTTGTTTGGGGTGAAACTGAGGGTGAACTTCCTGGGGAATAATCAGTGGAGAGCTGGGATGAATATTCTGGATAAGGAGGTGTTGAAGTGACCTTTTGCGGCTGATGTATGCCCGAAAGCTGCTACAGACAAATATTATGATAAGTTGTATAATATAATAAATGACCAACAGATACTCACGTCAGAGAAAGTACTGTACTAAGAAGGGATTGCTCGTTCGCAGCCCTGGCGAATTGGAAGTTGCCAACTTCCTTGATGATCAAGGGGTCCGGTTTGAGTACGAACCCTCCATGACAATCGATGGATACAATTGGCACCCTGACTTCTATCTAAAAGACTCCGGCATCTACATTGAATATTTTGGAATGCACAGTAAGGACTATCGAAGAAATGCATGGCACAAAAGGCAATTGATTGAACGTGAAGGACTACCTCTTATCCCCCTCTACCCAAAATCAAAAGGTCGTCTTGGGGCTGCAATTAAACAGGGATACGAGAAGATCACCCACAGAAAGTTCCCTCAGAAGAAATATTTTCCGTGGCAGACTCATTCCATCTAGTTACGCATGATCAGTTCAATTCAGCGACATCACCACCTCAAAAATGAAACCGCCCACTGCAATAACTACTGACAAGGCGAGTATCGACCACCCCCATATCGTAATTTGAGACATGACTAAAGCATGACCTAAGACTGCTAGCGTAATGGGAATAGGAATAAATGAACGTTCCATAGCGAGTAGGAAAATAAATAAAGCTGCATTACTGCACGAGATTAATTTTACAGGGCGATCCATTTTCACATGTATAGCGAATTTCAAGATTATCGAGTGATCCGTAAATTCCTGTGGCTACAAATGCGCCAATCCAATGCGGCTGGCCATCGTTAAGGATCTGAAGTGGGTGGATATCAATTTTTTCATCTATACCACGGGCTACTGAAAAGTTGGCGAAATCCAAATCTAACACATATGGAGGATCGCCAATTTTAAATCCACCTTCCACAATTCGAGTATTTTCCCTTCTTGACGCAAGGTGTCCTCCTGTTCTGCCATCATCAATGTAGAAATAGACAGTATGTATCCTTGTTTTATCTGTACCAAAACCTGTTGGACTCGCTTCAACATGCAATGTTGCAGTCGCGACTTTTCCCTCTTCTTGAATACGATATGAGTATTGACGAATATTTTCGGGTGTGATGGGTGCAGACATTATGAAATGATCAAAAAGCTTAATTGAACCAGAGCTAACTAATGGCCGGAAGTCTGGAAAATTCTGACTGGTATTGAAACTTATATCTTCAACATTCCTTTTAAGATAAGACTTATATGAAGATAGGCCAAATTCGGCACCAGCTGAAATCAGCAAAAGAAGGAATAAAACGCCAAATAACGATTTCAATTCACTTTTGGACATGGGCGAGATTTTGTAATAAAGCAGTGGCCGTCACAAGTCCCCACACGGACGAAACAACAAGAACATGATAGAGGATTTCCAACACATGATGAATGAAATGATATTTGAAAGCGGCAGAGACAAAGGTGAGGAGAGTAAAAAGAACGCCTATTCCAAATATTCCACTGTTGGCTCCCGTTGTCCCCCAAAATATCGGGAATACAATATTCGGGATATAATTGAGAATGAGAGCAATGCCTGCATTGTGCCAGTGAGTTCTTACATTCATTGGGTGCCATAATAGCAGTAGTAATTGAGACTATTTTCGTAAATCAGATAATTCGAACATATTCCACTCTCTTAGCATCGGATAAATTGCCCGCTTGTAGTCCCACCCCTCCGCTCCCACGTAGGTCACGTGCATGCGAAGGGGTTGAGCCTTGGGACCCCGTTTCCTCGCTCCACCCGCCAATGGCTCCCCCTGGGAGGAGGTTTGAGGGGAAGCCGGTTGCGGGAGAATGGGGTCCATGAGACATAAAGCTCCTCAGGGTCAGAAATGCTTAAAACGGGAGTGGATCGTTCTTCACTTCTGACGGAGAGGGTAGGTGTAGAAGGTTTCGGCACTCCTCGCCAAGGAACCACCTGAGGTCATCTTTGAGCCGTACGTGCGTTGAAGGCTCGAAGGCGTCTCCCTGATAATCCTCACAGAGATCTAGAATGCAGAAGGTTTTTAGTTCCTTGAGGGCAGTGGGGTTGGAACAGCGCAGGAGAGCCTCCACATCTTCCGTCTTGAGCTCACCGCCCCTCCTGATGAGCTCGTGGAAGATGGGGGCGCGGTGCCCTGGGGCGGAATCGAGCGTCAGTGACACGATAAGGTGCATATCTTCTTCACCGATGTTCTGCCTGCCCATGGCAAGGGCATGGCCACGGGCGATGTTGTAGAGGCATTGGTTGATGCGGCTCTCGTGCTCCACGCTTGGGACGGTGTGCCCGAAGTCTTTGTCTTCCCCCTCCCATCGCTCCTTGTAGACGAAGACCTGCCCCCGCAGACGGGCAAGGAGAAGGGCACATTGCGCGATGATGTCCAAACAGGAATCCGGGTCCTTTGCCTTATCCCATTCCACACCCTCCGGATACCGATTCCAGAGGGTGAAGAGCAGGTCACGGGTGAAGTCACGGCATTCCGCTTCTTTCTTCTTGTAGCTCGTATCTTTGATCTGGCGCGTGAGGTCGTCCTTGGTTTTGCGCTTGAGGTGGAGACCTAAGAAGAACAGGCGCTGCCCGAACGTCCCCATGACCTTCCACACGCGGGGCGGGATGGGGGTGGAGGCGGCGAGCATCATGAAGACGTAATCCCCGCGCAGGGCGCGTCTGCCATGGATGCCCGTGTCGGTCGATAGTCCTTCCCCGTCGAGGACCCGCGTGAGAATGCCAAGGTTCTTCATCAGATCGTCGTCCCGTGCGGAGAAGATTGTGGCCATGTCCCGCACGAGGAACATCTTTCTGCGAATGCGAGGGAGGAGATCGAGCTTTGGCAGTTTCTCTTTTGCGACGGTAGCGGCATTGGATACGAATGAGGCGGGGGTAAAGGTATCCGAGGAGTACGTGATGCCCTCGATGTCGTCGAAAAAATTGATAGCGATGGTTTTCCCTGCGGAGGGCTGATCCACAAGCACCAGGGCGCTGCAGTTCGTCACGTCGCGGATGAGGAGCTGGCAGGCCACGCTGAGGCCTGTTTCTGCGGCCTGGACGAGCTCCGGGAAGTTTTGGGCGATTACTTCCCTCCATGCGGTGAAGGAGGTGTGGAGGGTCGGCTGGGAAACCCTTGCCACCTCGAAGGTGAGGGGTTTTGAAAGCGGTTCTGGTTTGGCTGGAGGGGGAGATTTTGGGGCCATTGTTGAGGGAGAATGGAAGAAATAGGGACGTACTTGTAACGGCGAAATCGTGGTCTTGTGTAACCGCAGTAGCGGTCTGTCCATGTGAGTTCTTCGTCAAGGATGAGGACTTTGGGATCGTGGTGAGATGAGTTAAAATGGGGCATAGTTAAGGGGGGAAAGTAATACGTGGTCTGCCAAGGCTTACGATTCTTTCCCCTGTTCAAGGAGGACGCTCTTCGCGGGGTTTAACGAAATATGACGCCGAGGTGGGAAGGGTCGGAATCATTGGCGGGAGTGGATCAAGCTCTTCAAATATTTCAAAGATGCGTAGAGTTGCCCTGGTACAACGGATACAGGGCTATTGCTCCAGTACGCTTGCTGTAGCTTGTCCATTCCCTCCATTCGTCGCAGGATGAAGTGGACCCGCCCGTCGGGAGTGCGTTCGGTTCCTTCGAGTTGCGCTCCTTGAGAGAGAAGAAAGGCACTGATGTAGATGTCACTGAGATCAAGGTGTGATTCGTGAGTGATCATATGAATAGAGATGAAAAGGCACGCCGAAATTGGCAAGGGCACAGTAATGGGGTGCATCCTCAACTCACGTACGTATGCGTACGACTCTCGTACGTATGCGGATCACTACTATTTCACCTCTTGCCGCCTAATACGGAAAGCCCTATTTTCCCATTCAAATATTTGAATCATTTGCAGAGATTTTTCAAGTTGTGTTTTTAAATGCTCATAAGCATTCCGAAAGGCAGGGATCTCTGCTCCACGACAAGATTTCTTCTCCCTATCTAAAACCTCTGTCCAGCGTCCTGGAGTAACCCAAGAACCGTCACTGTTGTATCTTTCAACCGCAAGAGCTAGCAGAACCTCACGTTGCGGAGCTGGCTTTATTGGAATGGTAAATGGATTTTTATCAACGAGGAGTACGCGCTTGGAGCGGTCATAGCTCAAAATTTGGTCCCCCTCCCATCTGGGATAAGCTTCTGTTTTCTGCTGATCGGTTTCTTTGAGGTAACCCATCAGTCTTTCTCGATTCGGTTTACATGTAATACCAACAAAATCGTATTGGTGCTTTAACTCCTCTTGAAGGTTGACATTAATCGTTCCAGCATTAACGAGCTCACTGCCAAAAAAGCTATTTGGATCAAAATCGGGGGACGTATCCACACTTGAATACGAGGGAGCGTTTACAAGCCCCCTATAGAGCCATTCATATTCAATTGCCTTCTCTTTTTTTAGCTTATTCAAAATATCTTTGAGCTCACTTTCGATGAACCATGAAAAATTTCCTTTGAACAGTTCTACGCTAATGAAAATGAGTTCCTCTCCCTTGAGATCCACCTGATCAAGAATAAGACAGGCAACCTGATGAATCTTTTCTTTGATTGAAATGTACGCAGTACTCATGCTCATAATGCCTCAATTCTAGCGCCAATCGGTTGATTCAACACTCATTTTTACCTGTTCATGGACACAAACTCCAAGGAACTATAATTGTTTCTCCCATGTAACTGTCTTCACGATTACATATGCTCCAGCAACATCAAATACAGCCCAAAGAGCCCTAAACAAGAAGGCGGGGATCAAAGGATTGAATAACAGAGCAAACGCCGCAAGACTCCATACCCACACAGGGATTTCCCTTTTAGATCTAACACATGTTCTTCTGAATTCTAAAAAGTAGTAGCCAAACACACAGAACACTATCACTCGGAGAAGGAGGTAGTAGCCATACGGCCAGGGTGCCAATCCCACAGCCAGCAAGGCTGCAGTGACATAACGTATTACGTTATTTCGTTGTCCTATCGACTCATCGAATAGTTTGCCTCCGCAATACATGCAGAATACGGCTTTGGAGCTATTCTTTTCTGTGCAGTGTTTGCATTGAGTCATTACATAGAAAGTTATTCCATTTGGGATCCGAACCAATAATCTATAGCATCAAAACCGACGATATATCCTAGTGCATCATCAATACCTGAAATAATGAAGGTAGGAATTCCAATATATTCACCTCTCTCATTGAAAGCAGCTCCACCCGAATTACCTGCGTCTATTTTGGCGGATGTTTTAATGTAAGTAGAGCCTACCCTTCCACTCACAACGCCTTCAGTCGAAGTTATTGTTCCAGCGCCGTATTGTGGATAGCCAACTACATATATTTTGTCGTTGATACCCAAGGCATCAGATGTTCCGAAATTTGAGATATATGGAAATGAATCTGGCAAAGAATCCCCCTCCTCCAATGGAGCAACTATTTTCATTACCGCTACATCTAAGTCCTCATCATGGTATTGTTTGAGCGTTTCATCGTCTTGCCGAAAATCTGCATCGGCAATATACATATAGGTCGGATCTTTAGAAATGTCGGTAGTGAATCCGATTACACAAAGGTTTTGCATTGCATTTTCTATCACATGATAGTTTGTAAGAATTAATCCATTTTCTGAAAATATGATGCCAGAACCATGGACCCATTCTTCATCGCTTGTTTTGCACAAGATCGATACTACAGCATGTAAATTTCTACGAATATCGAATTTCCCAATCAAATCCGAATTCGTTTGTTGCTGAAAACCTGTTACTTCTTTTGTGCGTGGCGAGTCGTTTTGTGCAATGTAATTAGTATCATATTGAATATTCGGTCGAGGGATTGTATTGCTGTTATTCGCATTCTCAGTATTCGAATAATCTATTGGTTGCGAGTTTGTTTCATTACTACTTGGCGTATTAATCAGCACCACCATACATAAAACAAATAATACGATCGATAATAGAATCGCTAAGGCACGATTCCATTTATTCTTTTGTAGAACATATGTATGAGCTATTACATCATGCCATCCCCGATGCTTGCTATCGAATGCAATATTGAAGAATCCAATGCAAAAGATTGCCCCAGAAACTAAATATGCAAATGCTCGCCCCAAAGCCTGATTGAAAGAAGTTTCAGTACCTTCGCTATTCACCACCTTTAATCCAAATAATATTTTTCCTGGTGTCGCAGATTTTCTATAGACAAAATAGGTATGATAAGCAATAAAGATTGGCCAAAAGATCCAATCGTAATCTTGGTTTTCAATCATTAACAGCACTATTGCTGTGGCGGTGAAGAGTATGGATAAATCCGTTATGTAAGCACCAAATCTTGGCCAGAAACCCGCATACCTATCATAGTCATCGGCAAATACCTTCTCTCTTTTCAGGGCTGTCGGTACTTCTGCACCACAGTGTTTACAAAAACTTGCTCGTTCGTGTAATGCCTTTCCGCATTTTTTGCAGTACATATCAGTTCTTAGGGGAGAGTGAAGCACCGCAATGCTGGCAGAATTTGCCATCTGACTCTGTTTCTTTTCCGCAGGAAGTACACACTCTCACGCCACGGGCAGCATATTTCCCAAACTCGCTATGACACAAACCCAATAGTACATCCAACACAGCAGCGTTAGTCGTTGCTAACGGTATCGCAATGAATTCTTTCTTCACGCTTTTCTCGGTTAAATACCAAACATGAACCACAGCTAAATGAAGGACAATTCCCGCATATCGGTTCCATGGAATTGCGACAACTCCCCCAAAAAATGTTTTCTTCTGAAATCCTTCCTTGTTTAAACTAATACTACCAATTTTCACAGTGTCCCCAGCTAAAATGGTGGAAAATAGTCGTTTAACAATGATGGGTTCAAAAATATTTTTTGATAGGTAGAAAAGTTTATGAAACACCTCATTTGGTTCTTTTCCATGCCCCGGAATACTAAATGAAATTGCTTCTGAATCAGTTCCAATGAGAAAGGAGGACGAAGTGCTAGTATTTACAGGAACAAAATACACAGATGTACGAGTGGTTGTTGAGTGATATGAAATACGAGATAAATCCCTAATCAGTATTCTTGTAGAACCACAGGCAATATCTGTATCAGAAATAATCAATTGCTTATTTTTCCAGCTGCCGGGAATCGTAAGTTCAAGAGGATTTCCCATAGTAAATAGGAGAAGAATTACTTTCGATATCTATCTTCAATTTGCGCTAAGAAGTAACCCCAAATGATCCCGCCTAAAACTTCTGCCTTGAGAGCCTCTACCGCTTTCGTATCTAGACGTTTCTGATGCTCCGGGTATGACTCAAATAACGAGGTGACGCGAAAAGAACAGTAATTGTCCATGATCATGCGGGCATCCATTCCAATCTTTGCATACTCAATATTGAAATCTATCTTTTGAAGCTCTTTTCTCAATTCCTCCTCAGATGGAACATGTTCAAAAACACTCAATTTTTGTTTATATAGTAAGCGATTAGCCAAATAGAGCCGATAACCTCCCGGGTAGGAGAGTTGCAACGCAAAGAGGAGTGCTTTAACAAAAGCATAGGACTCCTGCTTCAACTCTTCGTGCTTCGAGAGGATCTTTTCCAAATCGTTGTTCGCCAAGCTATTCATAATAGTCCAAGCTGCTGGACTAATTAGAGCATTGTACTTTTCTCTTTGATCGCCTGTTGAGTCGTGGATTTCAGCAAATTTATCAAATAATGTCATCTTGGACTCTTCATTATTTGAATCAGCTTTGGTCTTCTCTTGCTTCTTTTTCTCATCAATAGGATCCTTGATTAATTCGCCACAATAGGTGCAGAAGAGGCTATCACCGGGAACCTCTTTTCCGCACTGAGGGCAAAACATACTCATATTGCATAAAACAATACTCCTCCATTTATATGTATACAACAAAAATATTAATTGTAGATTGCTCATCATATGCAGTACATGGGCAACGTGATACGTTTTACTTATGTTCTGCCAATACTGTGGAGGCAAGATAGATAAAGAAAGTGCAAAGTTTTGTAAGACCTGCGGTAAGCCTTTGAATGAAACTGGAGGTAAATGTGGAAGCGACACTCATCACGAAAAAGGAGCTGGATCAAAGGAAAATCCACATATGACTAACGATTTTTTAAAGCGATTCTGGCCTGAAATGGAAACGGATAAAGAATGTATTGGAGCTGCTAAGGTTGCATCAGTTGTCGCTGCGTTTCTTGCTGTATTTTTTGCAATCATCTCACTGAATGCAGGCAACAATCTTGGGTTAATTGATGTGGCACTATTTGGTGCAATCGCTTTCTTTATTTGGAAAATGTCACGCATAGCGGCGGTCTCTGCGCTTATTCTTTACCTATTCGAGTGCTATACCACAATCTCATCGGGTACTGAGATAAAGCCATTATCGTGGGTATTCACTGCCCTATATATTTACGCATTCGTGGTTGGAATAAGAGGAACATTTGCTTATCAAAAACGAAGGAAATAGTAACCCTGATTATTTCCCTTTCACCTATTTATGGATCATCATTTCGCCCCCGAGACGTTAAGGATCGGCAAGTACTACAAGTGGATGAATGTCTGCGTTGTTGTTTGGCTTGTCACTCAGGGTATTGCTCAATTGGCAAAAGATAATCCGGAGTCAGCAGTAGCAATAGGCCTGTTGGTATTACTGATTCTTCTACTCAATGCCGTTGTGTTCCTCTACAGCATCACACGTCTTTCGTTATCCCTTGGTGGTAATTATCGGTTTCTTCCATTGGGGCTTCTTGTACTGATCATTGCTCCATTCGTTTTTCTCAGGACAGCCGATGCTTTCGCTCAGATCTCTTCTTATTCTATCTTTGTAGCGTTCTTCATCTTGGTTGTTATTTCGTGGAAAACAAGAAAGGTACTTGAGTCACGAGGGGTAAGGATGGGGATCTTGGGGGCAAAAGGCATCACCTTACTTGGCAAAGAAAAATAGCGAATGAAAGGACTCATAGACATCAACTCCAAGGAAAGAATAGAATCTAAATTAGTGAAGAAGTACTTATTGATCTTTTTGGCCACATCAATCCTTACTGCCTGCAGCCAAGGGACTTCATACAACGACAATGGTACAAAGGGAAATGATGTTGGAACTCAGTGCGAAATAGAGAATCCGTACTCAGAAGGGTCTGGCCACTATGCTGGATACGAATGGGCTGAGCGAACTGGCGGCGACTGTAGCGGGAATTCACAGTCTTTTAACGAAGGATGTGAAGAATATTTCAGGCAGTTAGATAGCTGCCAAAGATAGGTGTATCTCCTCGCACGAGGAAGGATGTCTATGGCATGCTCTATTAGTGGAATTATTTACGAACCCAGAGATAGATTTGTGCGACCAGATACAATATTGCTAGCCAGAGAAACGGCTCAAATGCTCGCTTAATCTCTCGGGGAATAGATAACCACAATCTCCATATGTTGAATCTTTGTTTCCCAAACCTCGGATTGATCTTCTTCATCGCTTCCTGAATGCGCTCAGGTCCCCATAGGTCAATATTCAGTTGTCTAGCCTCGTTGGTGGCCGTAATTCCGAATGGTAGGGTAGAGACAAATATTCCAGCTGAAACATGTTGAATATCCATCGGAGCACGCAATGCTCTCACCTGTTCTATCGGCATAAAATTTCCACGTTGGCTCTTCCTCCATTTCTTGCATTGAACATAGACGGGATTGCCATCTCTATAAGCTATGACATCAACTCCACCGTCGGCATTGTGGCTTCCTTTTTTGGAAGTTACACGAACCCGTGAATACCCTTCTCTCTCCAGCAGGTATTTCGTGAAATATTCAAAAGCACGAGGTGAAAGCTGAAGAATATCTTCCATTGAGCTTAAGCTAGCAAAGCCAAGATGATCCAAGAAGCGAAGCATTTCCTTAAGTGTAGAGCTATCCCTAATAGATACAAAATCCTAAGGCTGTCCCGTTTTCCCAAATACCTCCTTCCATATTCGATGAAACTTTTCCTCGCTTGGCGGAGGCGGTAGGGGGCCATGCTCTTTTTCATATGCATCTAAGCAAAGCCTCACCCAATTGCGTGCCAACTCATTTGTTTCCTCCTCAGTCATCGAAGCATGCCTTACCTTGTATCTGGGATCTTTCAGCTCAAATAGTGGCGATAGAACAATTTCTCTCTGCTGTGAGTTATCTAATGCCTTCCGTGACTTTCTCTGGTTCTTTGCCATAGAGCTAAGTATACCTCATGGACGCAAACTCCTGAGCAGTGGTAAGTTGAGTCTGCGATGAAGGTCATCATTCATTATGAAATCTATGAATCAAGAAAGTTTCAAAAGCTTATGAACCAACAATGATGAGAAAATTGATAATCATAGTAGGCATCATTATCAGCATTGCTATTAGCCCCTTCCTGTTAATAATTTTGAATCAGCACCAAGGTAGCTACTTCAAAGGTGGGTGTGACAATTTTATGGTGGCTACTCTTTTCCAGAAAATGACCCACCCATTCATTTGTGACTCAATTCTATGCTGCTCAACAAAATATGAAGGCAACCGGTGCGTGGCTAAGATCTGCTATGAAAGATATTAATACCAGAATCACACCTGTGAATGGACACAAACTCCCATGTGGATGTAGCATCCTATGCTGATGGGAAAAAGGTTGCTCATTGTTGGTGCTTTTCTACTGCTTATTTCATGCGCTCCTATACAACAAGAACAAACGAATGAGGTGGAGAAGGATATAAATGTGCCCAAACAGCAGGAAGACTCTCAAGATCAGCTGGATACAAGCAATGAGAATGCAACTGTTCATGGTTTCTATACAGCTCTTTCGCAGGGCAACGGAAATCTAGCAGTTCGATACCTCATGCCCGAAAAGAGGGAAATTGGTAATTTCACATCTCAAGGCATAACAAATTATTACGGAGGTCTTGAAGGCCGAGTTAGTATTGATCGTGTTGAACAGGCAGGAGTGAATGTTTGGCGAGTAATTTATTCATATAAGGAAACAGGAAAAGAAAGATGCACGGATATTGCTGATGTGTCTCTTGTCCAAAGGGGATCTCAGTGGCTCATTGGAAAAATATTGCCTCAACAAGTCTGTAAAGCCGATGACAAGGTCGTCCAAGAAGCTATTCCTAACTCCGATACTGCCGTTGGTAAAAACATTGAATGCCAAACAGCCGGAAGACAAAAGTTCCAGGATAAGCTGTTTGCTGATGGTGATATTAGATACGTGTTCTTCTACAGCCCGAGTTTGGATACTTGTCTTCTTGAAAGAAAGGACTCGGGTCCTGGCGACGCCTTTGCAGCAAAGCTTTATAACATGTTTACCAACGAAATGCTGGTTCATTATTCAACAGGAGGTACGGACTTCTGTGAGGGGGCAAAGGCAACAGGAGTTGCCCCACGAGCCGAATGTACGACCTCAATGGAAGAATTTAATACGTGGAAGGCTGCATTATCTGAATAATAATTCTCTACTCTTATTCATTATGAGAAAACCAATGGACTATATTCGATCCAAGGAAACAGAATCGCTTCTGCAAAAGAAATGGTGGCATAGGTTAATCAAGGTTTCAATTTGGGTTGGCGTGTTGTTCTACGGCTTCACAGTGCTTGGTGAGTTGATGAATTATTGCATGCCAGGGAAGGATTGCTTAGAGGTATCAGCAATAATCCTTGTTCCCTTCATAGCAGGCTTCTTTCTATTGCAGGTCATATATTACAAGATTGTGATCTATATTGTTTACGGGAGGGAACTCCCAAAGTAGCAAATGGACACAAACTCCTAGTGGCAATTACAGTGCTGTACTGGAACTACGCGTTGAACTGTTAATCAGAGGTTCGCCAATCCTCCCCTCTGAGGGCTGGGAAACCAGCCTCAGTTCAGGATGCCTTGTGATATACTATGCATACGCGCAGAGTCGTTAAATCGGGATATCGCCAGTCC
>JAUSKD010000016.1 GCA_030647195.1 Candidatus Peribacter sp.
CGAATCCCTCTCGCTGTCACTGTGACACACCGCGACCGCCCCACGCCCTGCCTCGATTACCACATCAAGCAGTGTTGCGGCCCGTGCATCGGATGCGTGACGCCCGATGCGTATCACAAAGATGCAATCGAAGGCGTCATCGATTTTTTGAAAGGGAAAACGGACGATGCGCTCAGGCTGCTCTCGGAGCGCATGAAAGCGGTCGCGCGCGAACGCAAATTCGAGCAGGCCGCCAAGCTGCGTGACGCGATGCAGACGATCCAGAGACTTTCGGAGAAACAGATCGTCTCGGATACGTCGGGCGAGGATGCCGACGTCTTCGGCGTCGCCGTGGAGGGAAACCGCGTGCACGTCGTGCTCCTCAAGGAACGGAATGGAAAAGTGATCGACGAGTCGTCGTTCACGCTGCTCGGTCATGCCGAGAACGTGGCGGAGGCTCTCGCCCAGTTCCTGCCGCAGTACTACCTCGAAGCGCCTGACGTGCCGCCGCTCCTGCTCCTGCCGGAAGAAATCGACGGGCAGAACCTTCTGCAGAAGTGGCTGACGGACCGGCGGGGAACGCACGTGACCATCCATGTACCGGAACGCGGAAAGAAAAATAAGCTTCTCGCGCTGGCCGAAGAGAACGCGCAGGAAAAAGTGCAGCATTTCGAAACCAGCTGGGAGGCCAAAGCGCGCAACGTGGAGGATGCACTCAAAGAATTGAAGGCGGCTCTCGGCCTGCCGGCTGTTCCCAAGCGCATCGAAGGCTACGATATTTCGCATTTAAGCGGCACGGAGACCGTGGGGAGCATGTCTGTTTTTATTGACGGGAAGCCAAAAAACGACCAGTACCGATCGTACACCATCCGCACGATCCGCGAAGGGGACATCGACGACTACCGCGCGATCAAAGAGGTGCTGCGACGGCGCCTCCTCCACCTGAAACAGGATGTGAAACAGGAGGAAAGGCAGTTGAAGCAGGAGGGCATCGTCATCCGCAAATCCCGAAAGACCGATCTGAAGACGATCGAACGCATCGTCAAAGCTCACCCGCAGGAAATCGACGACGCCAATATCCGCTCCGGGGGGTTCCTCCTCGCCGAGCGGGAAAAGAAAATCATCGCGTTCTGCCGCCTGCACCAGCACAAGGACAAAACGCTGGAACTTGCCTCGCTCTTCGTGGAGAAGAAGGCACGCGGACGGAAACTCGGTCACCTGCTCGCTCGCAAACTTATGCGGCCTCTGAAGAAAGGCAAAGTCTACATCGAGATCCGTCCGGATTTGCAGGAGTACTACGCGGAATTGGGATTCCAGCCTGTGCATACGGCTCCCGCGCCGATCATCAGAAAAGCTCTGCGCTGCCAGAAGCGCTTCGGGGAAAAAACGCCGGCGCTCTACATGATGGCCGAAGTGCGCAAGCAGAAACCGGATCCATCGCTCACCTCCCTCCCCGATCTCCTCCTCATCGACGGTGGCAAGGGCCAGCTGAGCGCCGCGGAAGAAATCCTCCGGGAGCTTCAGCAGAACATTCCCGTTATCTCGCTCGCAAAGCGGGAGGAGGAAGTGTTCGTAACGGGAAACCCGCAGCCGCTCTCCATTATAAAAGACTCCCCCGCACGCTTCCTCCTGATGAGACTGCGCGATGAAGCGCACCGCTTCGCCAACGCGCACCGCGAAACGCGAGCGAAGAAACGCGCTGTTTTCTCGGTATTGGACAGTATCCCGGGCATCGGGCCACAAACGCGCGTGAAGCTCTTAAAGCGCTTCGGCTCGCTCGAAGCCCTGAAGGGCCTGAAGGACGAGGAGCTCGCACATATTCTCTCGGAATCGCAAATCCGGGCCCTGCGGGAAGCCATTTAACCTCTCTGCCGAGAGCAAAAGGAGATCTGGTAAAAATGTAGCAATCGTTCTATAATAGACATAAAACACACTTCCCCACTTTCCCATGGTCCCATCGCGCATGCAGACACTCCTGTCTGTCTATCTTTCTCTCGCGGCGGTCTTTGCCGGAACCGCGCTCCTGAATGGGCGCACCGCGCTCCACGCGCAGACGAGTTCCACATTCCCCGACTACGCAGTGCACGATCTTTTTGTCTCTCCCGCTCTCCCGGAGGCCGGTGAAGAGGTGTCCTTTCATGGTCGGGTGACAAACGTAGGACAGACACGGGGGACGCATCGTGATTTCGTTCAATTGCAAATCGATCAGGGCAACAATGGAACCTGGGACTATACCTCCACACTCAACATCGTCGGAGGATTGTCTGTGGGTGCCACCAGCATTGTCCAATGGGCTACAACTGGCGTCCCTCCTCCGATCGCGTGGCCCCGGGTTGTCGGCACTCATGCCATGAAAGTGTGCCTTCATATTCCGTCCAGCACGGATTCGGATGAGTATGGGTCCGATGCCAATGCATCCAATGACTGCGCCACCAAGGTCTTCCAAACGGTACCCGTCGGAGGTGCATCATCTCCCGCCGCAAGCTCCCGCGCCGCCTCTTCGCAGGCCAACTCCGCCAGTGGGACCCCCGATTTTTCGCTGCAGGATCTGCGGTTCTTCCAGGATGCGACGGGATACGCCATCACCGTCGTGGTGAAGAACAATGGGGCATCCACGTCGAAATGGGCGCATGTGCGCCTGGATCTGGATAGCGTCCGCGGGGCGATGACGTACGGTATCAAGCCGCTCACGACGAATGCAACGGATACCGCCGTGTGGAGCAGCTCGGTGCTTCCTCCAAAGAACGGCTGGGTCGGGACGGAGGGATACCACACAGCCGTCGCTTGTATCGACAATGAGAACGGGGATCCGGCAGACAGCAACGCGTCGAATAATTGCAAACAGATCACCTTCGCGATGAAGGGGCCGCAGAGTGCCACCACAGTTCCCGATTTCTCGCTGCAGGATCTGCGTTTCTATCAGGACACGACTGGATACGCCATGACCGTCGTCGTGAAGAACCTGGGTGCATCCACGAGCGAATGGGCTCACGTGCGCCTGGATATCGACAACACCAGAGACGTGATGACGTATGGAATCAAGCCACTCAACCAGAACGCGACGGATACCGCCGTGTGGAGCAGCTCGGTGCTCGCCCCCCGCAACGGCTGGACGCTGACCGCGGGCTCGCACCGTGCAACCGCCTGCATCGACAACGAAAATGACAGTCCTGCGGACAGCAATGCCGCAAACGACTGCAAGACGATCACCTTCACCGCGCAGGGTGCTGCGGCGGGCGCCGTCTCTTCCGCTCGCGCAAGCGTAGCCTCGAGCCAACGATCATCCGTCTCGGGCACCTCTTCCGACCTTCCGGACCATGTGATTTCCTCCATGAATGTGGCCCCGAGCGGCACCGATGGCCGGATCAATGGCTGGGCCATTGTGAGGAATAGCGGGAACGGCAATTCCCAGAACTACTCCTACTCTGTGCTGGAGTACCGCCGACAGGGCGTGTCCGCCTGGACACGGATTATGCAGGCGCGCTACGTCACGGCGCTTCGTCCCGGAGCAGAGGAAGAGATGAATTGGCCAAACTTCGCAGATTATTCCGGTTTGCCGTATGCGCCCGGAACCTACGAATTCCGCGCCTGTGCGGACGTGTGGAATAGCCTCCTCGAAGCCAATGAGAACAACAACTGCTACCCGCCGATGACCGTCATCATCCCCTCCGCGAATGCAAACGTGAACTCGAGTGCGCGATCATCCGTCTCCAGTGCCGCTTCTACCCGCTCGTCAGCGCGGTCTTCCGTTTCCTCCGCGCGGTCGTCCGTTCGGTCTTCTTCGGCCGTCTCATCCCGCAGATCGTCGGCAGTGTCATCGCCGCGATCGTCGGCGAGATCCTCTTCTGCAGTTTCATCCCGTAGATCTTCGGCAGTTTCCTCATCGAGATCTTCGGCACGATCTTCTGTGGTTTCCTCTGCGCGATCATCTACGCGTTCCTCGCTTTCTTCTGTGCGGTCTTCGGCGAGATCTTCTTCGGCCGTCTCGTCCAGCAGATCCTCTGCGCGGTCGTCTTCTGCAGTCTCTTCGGCGCGCTCTTCCGCAGCAAGTGCCGCAAGCGCCTCGACCAACGCAGCCAACCTCACGATCATTGATTTCGTCACCTCACCGACGACCATCACAGAGGGGAATCAGTGGGGGGCAATGGGAAAAGTGAAGAACATCGGCCGCGTGCGCTCGGCAGAGGCACTCGTCCGCCTGCAATTCTATGAATTCAACGACAGCACCCGCATCTTCACCTCCTCACTGGAACGCGTGATTCCTCCGCTGGACGCCAACGGACAGTTCTCGTTCAGCTGGAGCACCCGGTATCCCATGGATGACATGCCGCAAAATGTCTTTCCCGGTGCGCACCGCGTGACGGCCTGCGTCAATGACCGCCGTACCGCTCCCGAAAGCAACTACTCTGACAACTGCGGATGGATGTACCTGCTCGTGGATCCACGCGCGTCATCCGCCACCTCCGCTGCATACACGGCAGTGGGCGTGGATACTCCACGCTCATCCTCCAGCTCTTCGCGTGCAACATCCTCAGTTGCCTCTGCTTCTTCACGATCCTTAAGCTCTGCCTCACGACAGGTATCGTCCTCTTCTTCGTCGGTGTCCCGACAGACGTCGAGCCAGAGCTCCAGCACCAGTGCTGCAACGGGGCTGCCCGATCTCTGGCTGAAACAGTTCTCCATGCCCGACAGCACGCACTTCAAATACACCCTCGCCAATATCGGCACTGTCACTGTTCCGCCGTATACTGCGGAGATGCGCTTTGAGTGGATCGACGCTGCGGGCGGCGCACATATGCTGTTTGGCATCAGCGGCCGCAGTGCTCTGGACCCCGCAGACACCGCCTTTGCGAAAACGCTGACCATTGCTGCGGATTTGATCCCTGCGGAGGCTGTGAAGATCCGCGCGACGGTCGATCAGGTGAACCGCATCCAGGAGAGTAACGAGAGGAATAACCTGCTGGAGGCGGACGTCGTCCGTTAACGCAACACTTCCATCACTCTTTGATGAGAGACAAGTCCGCGAGAGCCCCTCGCGGATTTTTCGTAACGCAAAAATGAGTGTCATCCTGCCTGCTCCACCGAAGCTCGATGGAGCGAAGGTGGGAGCGTAGTCGAAGGATGAACATACCCAGCCACTTCGCCACTCCTCGACTACCTGCCTGCCGGCAGGCAGGCGCTCGGAGTGACAAATCCGAGTTCCCGATTTCCCCAGTTCCCTATCCCTACCCCTGCTGCCCCGGCATGTGGTCGAACCGCTGGTACTTTGTCACGACCTCGCTGATCTTTGCCGCCACTTCCTGCGCGCGCGGAATGAACTTCTTGATGATCTTGTCGCCACCCAGCCCCTCCTTGAGGTGCACGCTCACGATGCCGAACGGGAAAATATCCCAGTACTGCGTCTTGGTCGAAACGCCCCCCACGTTTTCAAGATTGAGCGGCTTGATCTCCTGCCGAAAAATCGACGTCTGATCCACGAAAATGATCTTGTCGGTGGTGACGAGGATGAAGTCGTACGCCCAGTCGATATACGCCCGAAGCAGATTGAAAAACACGAACACAAACCACAGCAGAAAGAGGATGCCCACTGTCCATCCGATCGGCGCGCCCCATACCCCTGCGGTAATCCCGATCGCCACGAGGATCATCGTCAGGATGATCTCGCGCAGGCTCGCAAAGAAGAATGAAAGGCCGTGGTAGTACGTCATCAGCACCTCCTGTTCGCCTTCGGAAAGGAATCTCTTCTTGAGCTTCTCAGTATCGGTCTCGAGGGCGAAAATGCGCATGAACACAGTATAGCCTGTTCGGGCGTCGGCTGCCGGAAAAGCGAAAACCGGGAATGCGCGCTATCCGATCAGTCCGCTGAACGAGACCCCGAGATAGTACGGCCAGAGGATGATCGCGAAGACGCCCTTCCAGAAACTCAGCTTCAAAAAGCCGATGGTAAAGAGCCATGCGGCGAACCAGAGGCCACCGGTGAAACTGTGCTGTTCAATGCGGATTTTTTCCATGCGGAAAGCATAGCACACACCCCCGTTCAGACGAATCCGGGGAAGAAATCCTGCCGGATGCGGGACGGAGAAACACCCATGCGCTGCAGCGTGTCTGCAAAGGCAAGGACCATCGCACGCGTTCCGGAGATGAAGAAGTATCGGTCGGCGAAATCCGGAACCTCGCGGCGGATCATCTGCTCGTCGATGCGCCCGACTGCTCCCTGCCACCCGGTGGGAACCGCTTTCTGGTCTGTAAGCGTGTAGATCACTTTCAGCCGGAGCCGCTTCTCCGCCTCGGCAAAGACCTCGCGGTAGGCGATCTCGGATGCCGTCCGGTTCGAGTAGAGCAGCGTGACCGATCGCGCCTCACTGCGGTCGAGCAGATCCTGCACCATGCTCCGGAACGGCGTGATGCCGATGCCTCCGGCCATGAACACCAGTTTTTTCGTCGTGTCTTTGGGCAGGATGAACTCCCCCGCAAGCTGCGAGGCGATAATGGTGCCGCCCGGTTCCATGGCGAGGAGGTTCTGTTTGAACGTGCTCGACTGCGGATAGAAGCGCACACCCACGGCAATATCGCTTTCCGCAGGGGAAGAGGAAATGGTGAAGTACCTGCGGTTCCCCCGGGTATCGGGCCGGGCATGCCCGAGTGTCCATTCCAGATACTGTCCGGGCATAAACCGAAGCAGGCGATCGGAGGAAAAAACGAATTCATAGATGTCCTGCGCCATCGGGATCTTCTGCTTCAGCGTCAGGAACAGCTTCTGCTTCGGGCTCACGAGGTACGAAAAGACATTGCCGGCGACCAGCGCCAATTCGGGGGTAAAGGTGAAGGACCCCAAATGAATCCAGGGAGCGAACAAGAGCCCCGTCAGCGCCCCATAGACCACGCGGAGGAGGCGCTGCGGCGGCAGAGTCAGCGGCTCGGTGAGCATGATGAACGCGAAGAAGAGCAGGGGCGTATTCGCGAGAACATTCCGCGTCAATCTCCCGAGTGAAGGAGTGTCGGCCAGATGCGGAAGGAGAATAGCCAGAAGCGCGACGACGAAAAAACTCACGACGAGATCGAAGCGTTGGATCTTGCGCGTCATGAGCAGCCCTCCGACGAAGATAAACGGCGCCATCGCCGACGTGGCCACCCACCAGCTCGCCGACTGATTGAGCGTGAGCGCCGTCAGCGCGACGGCGAAGGCCGCCGGATTGAAGAGGTGCTTGCGCCGGATGGCAATGATGTATTTGGAAGCCATGGCCCAGATAGAGGCCCAGCATGCGAGTTCAAGATACTGACCGTCCCCGACGCTCGCCGGGGGCGAAATGAGCAGCACGAGGATGAACGCGGTGATGTACACCGATTCGACATTCGTCGGCGCGCCGAAAGAGAGGGAGAAGAACGTATTGGTCGCCCAGCAGAGTACCGTGATGAACAAGAGGGAGAACAAGAGCATCAGCGGACTCATCGACAGCACACCGAATGCCGCAAAGAGCACGGCAACAAGAAAGAAAGCTGCAAGCACATACAGCGTAAGCCGGTACATGGTGATGCCGTTCAGAAACTTATCGATCCAGCGCAGCATGGCGGGGGGTGAATGCGGAAAAACCACTGGTCATCGTCGCGACGCCGCTCTGGTCAATCATGTAGCCCTCGCATCCTGCCAGCCTCTCGATGAAGGTGATGCCGGCCCTCCCCATCGCGAATGCCGCCGTGGCGAACCGGTCGGCCTCGTAGACGTTCGGGCCGATGACCGTCAGGCTCACGATGTCGGTGATCGGCTGGCCGGGGGCGAAGGGATTGCGGATGTGCTGGCCGCGGATATACGTTCCGGATGTGGCAATGCCGGCGTCCTGCAGATGGACCACTTTCACAATGTTGCTCTGCACAAAAGGATCGCGGATCCCGATCTGCCACGCTTCGCCCTGTGTATTCCTTCCACGCACTTCGATATCCCCACCCGCCTCGACGTAGAAATTTTTCCATCCTTTCGCGTCCAGTTGTCTGGCCGCATTCCGGATCGCCCAGCCCTTCACGATCCCCGACGGATCGATGGTGCCATCCGGGCGACGGATGTCGAAGTAGCCCTGCGTGAGGGCATTCGTTTCATCGGCGAGCTTCAGGATCGTCCGCACGTCGGAGCTGCAGGCCGACTCTCTGAGCATGAAACGGTTCAGGCGCGAAATTTCGCTCGTACCCTTGTACGTGCTGAAGGTCTCATCGATCTGCGTGAAATAGGCGAACACGCGTTCCAGATCGTCCTGCGTTGCCGCCGGATCGACGATCTCGACCGTGATCGGCATGCCCATGAGTAACCGCATCTGCTTCATGCTCATTGATTGGCCTGGGCGAGGGCATTGGCAAACGATTGATTGAAAGCCAGACTCGTTTCGGTGGCACCGGACACGATATCCACGGGAGCGGACTGCGCCTGAATCGCCTCCTGCACCAGGAAGGGAATCGCCCGCATATTGATCTTCACCGAATTGCTGCTGTCTTTGGGATGGTCCAGCAGTTGCACATCCGCAACGTTGCCGTTTTGGACAACCACCTGCACCTGCACGTTGCCGAAGTAGGCATCCGCGCTGCTCCCGACATAGGTGCCGTTCCTGTATCTTCCGGCAGTGGGATTCCCCGCCGGTTGAGATGGAATGGACGCGGGACGCGGAACAACAGCCGGAGCAACCACGGGCCTGTACTCCTCTTCGTCATCATCCCACCACGCGCGCCGGGACGGAGGAGTATTGGTGGCAGACGGCGGAGTGAAAGTGATTGGAGCCGTCGTGCCAAAGTCGCTCATGCGCCGGTAGGTCGCATAGGCGGTGAACACAAGGATGAGAAGCAGCGAGGAGAAGTACTTCTTCATTATTTGCGAGAATAGAGCACACATTTTAAGGCCTTCTTAAGGAATCTGAAAGAGCAATGGCGGCAGCCCGATACACGCGAACAACAAACCCAAGCTCCGATGGAACTTCAAAAAGTCATCGCGAAGGCACGCTCCGCTTGCCTGGAGCGATACCACTGAGGGAAAAGGATGTTCGTGAAGGAAAAACCGTAGGTTTGTCCTTCACGAGAATGGCAGGGGCGATTACAATCGAATCATTCGAGGAACCTTGCGGTTATACACCTATAGCCAAATGGCCAGACCAACTGGCTCACAGCTGCCTGCTATTTATGGATGAAAGAATTTTCTCCGTCAATCCGTTATAATTAACATAATTATCCTCTTCCATGAATTCTGTAGAGAAAAATCTCAAGCGAAACTTATCGCTCTTGAAATGGCTGAGTATCGACGAAACTCTCTTTGCTTCAGCGATTGTTATTGCTTTCGAGATGCATGCAATTGGACTCTCTCTTTCTCAAGTGCTGTTAGGTGAATCCATATTTGCTCTTACGATTCTCATCGTTGATATCCCTACAAGTGTCTTCTCCGATCTTGTCCATCGCAAAGGAACATTCATTGCATCGGAGTTGTGCCTTCTTGTGGGTGTCATCGTTCTCGCATTCGCGCAGAACTTCTTCCATATCATTATCTCACAAATCTTCTGGGGAATCGGCCTCGCAACGATTTCAGGGACTAATTCGGCAATGCTTTTTGATACCCTACGAGGAATAGAACGTGAAAACGAACATCGTAAAATCCTCGGTGGCATCACTTCTTTTTCTCTTATCACGATTGCATTCGGGCAAGTGCTTAGTGGTTTCTTGGGAGAGATAAATCTTCGACTGCCCATTTTCTTATGCATCCTCATTCCAATATACAAGCTCATTCTCATCATATTCCTGCAGGAACCACCACGTGAACCTCATCCTCATGCACTTGCGCCACTCACCCATGTTCTCTCGGCACTCCAATGGTTCATTACTAACAGTACCATTCTCCTTCTTGTGATCGGGAGCATATTTGTTTCCCTCGCATGGAAGATCAGTGCTCAAACATTCAACCCTTACATGGAATTGATCCATGTTCCGATTGTGTACTGGGGAGTACTCATGGCTTGCTTCAATTTGATTGCAGCCTTCATTTCTCGGAAAGCACATATCATTCAGCAATACCTTGGTGAAGGATATTCATTCCTTGCGATCTTCGGAGGATCAATAATCATGTTTGTCCTTATGGCAAATATCAAACTCCCAATCGGTTTTCTTTTCCCTGGAATCATATGGATTATCTCTCCTTTCAGGCAGATTTTCTTTGCAGATGAACTGAACAAGCGCACGTCTTCCGATCGCCGCGCGACCACACTTTCCATTGCTGGTTTTTGTTCGCAATTCCTGCAAGTCCTCGCGTTGCCGTTGTTCGGTCTCTTCGCAGATTTGTGGGGATTGCCCATGATGTATCTTATAATTGCTTGTTCTCTTTTGGTAGTTGCGATCGGAACTGGATTTGGCCTTCAAAATAGACTGGCATGACGTGTACACCTGATTTGAAATCAGGGAACGAGCTTGTAATAACCACGTTTTCCGACCTTCAGAAGAATCTCCTCGCTCACTGAAAAATGATGATGTTCATCTACTATTTTTCCCCCATTAATTTGTACTGCGCCACTTTTAACCAATGTTCGGATTTGGGATCTGCTCCTCTCCGGTTCGATGGCAGCTATGAGGTCTATTAATGGAACTGAGCTGGGGAGGAAACCCAATGATTGTGCAGAAAACTGCGAATAGTCTTTCACTTCAACACTCCGCAATTGAATCTGACGATAAAAGAACTCTTCTGCGGCCAATGCAGCCACTTCTCCGTGGTACTGATGCACTATATTGCGAGCGATTATTTTTTTAATCTCCATAGGATTCCTTCCTCCTTCCAATTCATGTATTAAACTTTGCCTCTCTTCTTTCGGAAGATTCGTGGTTAAGTCCAGATATTCCAATAACAGAGAATCGGGTATCGACATCACTTTCCCATACATAGTGTTCGGCTCCTCTGTCAGACCAATATAATTCCCCTGTGATTTGCTCATTTTATCACTTCCATCAATTCCTTTTAGCAAGGGCATGCAAAGGGCAACTTGGGCAACTTTTTGTCGAACTTCCTGCATATATCTTCCTATTTGAATATTGAACAATTGATCCGTACCACCGATCTCAACATCAGAATCAATGACGACTGAATCATATCCCTGAAGAATGGGATAGACTAATTCATGCATGGAAACAGGGATGCCCCCCTGATATCTCTGCTTGAAATCATTACGTTCAAGGATTTGTGCGAGGGTTGTCGATGAAATGAGCTGAATAGTATCTCGTAAACTCATCTGATCAAACCACTCAGAGTTATACCGAACTTCAATTTGAGTAACATCGAGGATCTTCGAAAGTTGTGCTAGATATGTCTGTGCATTCTGTTCAATTTTTTCCTTACTAAGAGGGGGCCGTGCCTTATTTTTTCCAGTCGGATCCCCGATATGGGCAGTAAAGTCACCAAGAATGACGACAATCCTATGGCCTGCCTCCTGGAATTCTTTTAGTTTTTTCAAGACGACTGCATGGCCCAGATGAAGATCGGGAGCAGTGGGATCAAATCCCAATTTAATGATCAATGGACGGCCCCCTTTTTTGGCTTGAATGAGTTTTTCATCCAATCCGCCTTTCGGCAAAATAATTTCAGCCCCTTTACCTAGATAACTTTCCATATGTGTATTATTTATAATTAGTTAATATTTGTCAAATATATTGATCAGTGAATTCACTGCAATATCCTATGGCCATTCGTTCATTACCGCATACTCTGCATTCGATGCATTCAAGATTTGTACCGAAAGGCGTGTCTCTGCACTCAACTTCATCATAAGTCTCTTCATGGCGTTCCAATCAATTTGGAGCGTGGAGACAGAATCTCTGATTGCCCAAGAAGATCTTCGTTGCAAATCAGCGATCTGCGCACCAAGGGGCCTCCAGAGCACAATGGCACGCTGTCCCTCCTCTTGCTTGATTTGGATAAGTTGCTTCATTTTTCTGTGTGTTCGAAACTGCCATTTAATAATCGCATGGGCGCAATTCGCCTGCATCAATGACTCAAGAGAATCATCATGATAGTCGGGGCCGTATGCCATCAATTCCTCCCCCCCATTAATTCTCATCCTTGTCCTCAATTGACTATTTTCTTCGTCAAGAAGCCGGTTGATGAAGGTTGCTTTCCCTACGCCTGATGTGCCACAAACCCAAATGTATTCCATGATTCAGATACTATAATAGTATTTGACAATACTGCAAATTATAACAATGATATCCTACTTATGCCAAATGCACTAGAACAAAGGGCTTGTACTACACCGAGGAAATTTCTGTATTTAGATGTCGATAGTTTCCCCCATGAAGGATTTACCAGTGGATTATTGATCACTATCCGAGAGATGTTCCATGAAATCATGAGACAAGGTCATATCGTCAGC
>JAUSKD010000025.1 GCA_030647195.1 Candidatus Peribacter sp.
AATGGAGATCGGCAAGCTGGTGTACGAAGCGGCTCAAAAGAAAGGTAATGAAGGTGGGGAAGGTAAAGAAAGTAAGGAAGGGAAGAAGGGCAAGGTTGTGGATGCGGAGGTCGTGGATGAGAAGGAGGAGGAGAAGTAATCCCTGCTTCAAATTTCCACGGAGGCATTCACCCGGTCAAGCGTGAGTGTGGATAGCGTTCCCCCGCAGTGCTTCTCCACAAGTGCCTGCAATTCCTCAAGGATCTCTTGCAGCGGATCAGTGGGATCGAGGCTCTCAATGACGAGCGCAGCATTCACTGTTTCCGGTGTCAGTTTCGTCCGGTCCGCCTCGCGCCAGTTCATTCTGCGGCACAGCACGCCTTCCGCATCCTTGTACACGACCTCTCCGGCTTCGGGAGGCACATTCTCTGTCTCGCCAAGCGCGATGAAAGGCTCCGTTCCCGTTGCACGGTCCAGCACGATGTCGCCGCTACAGCGGTCCAGATCCTCCCCGCCGACAGGCAGCAGGTATTGGAGCGACAGGACGTTGTAGAGGTCCACGAAGGTGTTGATTGAGGGGAGCGTGCCGCCTTTGAGCACCCGTTTCGCCAGCGCGAAATGCGAGGGGTAGTAGCGCTTGGGGTTATTGCCGAAAGCACGATGTGCCTCGAAGAACTGCACGATGTGCGGCGCGTCTTTGAAGGTCTCGTCCGTGTATCGGGAGCGAAGATCCGTCTCTGCGCTGCGCAAGAGTGCGGCAACTTCAGGATGGGTATCCCTATTCGACGCGCCCCGCACGACGAGAGCGCCGACGCGAAGCTGCGGCAGAAGATCGAAAACGGCAGGGGAGATCGAGAAGCGCATGGCACAAGGAGGGACAAATTGCAGCCGGGGTTCATGAACCCCGGCTGCGGGTGAAATCCGATTTACAGTTTCTTCCCGACAAACTCCGCCAGCTCCACCAGCCGGCAGCTGTAGCCCCATTCGTTGTCGTACCACGCCAGGACTTTGGCGAGGGTATCGCCGATCACTTGCGTGGACGGAGCATCCACGATGCTCGAGCGGGGATCTTTCTTGAAGTCCATGCTGACGAGAGGGCGCTTTTCGACGCCCAGAATGCCCTTCATCGGCCCGGCAGCGGCTTTCTCGAAGGCGGCGTTGATCTCTTCGGCGGTTGCTTTTTTCTTGAGCGTGACCGTGAGATCCGTGATGCTGACGGTGGGGGTTGGCACACGGACGGAGATGCCGCTCATTTTCCCTTTCAGGTTCGGCAGCACGAGCCCGATGGCCTTGGCCGCACCCGTGGACGTGGGGATCATGTTGATCGCGGCGGCGCGTGCCCGGCGCAGATCTTTGTGTGCCACATCCAGAATCACCTGATCGTTGGTGTAGCTGTGGATGGTCGTCATCAGGCCGTACGCGATGCCGAAGGATTCATCCAGCACTTTGGCAACGGGCGCGAGGGAATTCGTCGTGCAGGAAGCATTGGAGATGATGTGCATTTTCTTCGGGTCATAGGTCTCTTCATTCACGCCCAGCACGAAGGTTCCATCAATCTCATCCTTGCCCGGTGCGGACAGGATCACTTTCTTCGCACCGGCCTTGAGGTGGAGCGAGGCATCTTCCTTTTTGCAGAATTTGCCCGTGCACTCGAGGACGATGTCGACCTTGAGTTCCTTGTGCGGAAGGGTGGAGGGATCTTTGGTCTGCATCACGGTGATCTTTTTGCCCTTCACTGTCAGCGTTCCGTCTTTGAACGAAGCGCCGCAGTCGTAGTGCCCATAGTTACTGTCGAATTCCAAAAGGTGCGCGAGCGTTGCTCCATCGCCCGGATCATTGATGAGCACGACGTTCATGTTGGGATGGTTCTCGAGGATCAGGTGGAGCGCCTGGCGACCGATGCGTCCGAATCCGTTGATGGCGATGTTCATGGGTGATGGGGTGAGAGTATGCACAGTGTACCAAAGATGAGAACTGTTCGGGGAAGCTGTGAGCTGTGAGGATGATGTTTCGTCAAAAAACTATCAGCTAAAAGCTCCAAGCTCACAGCTTCATAAACGTCTTTTGCATCAGCAACGTATCCTTCTCCAATAACGGAGACTCACACACCACAACGCCGTCGATCTTCCGTTTCTTCAGAACCTTCAAAAAGTCCTTCCACTTGGCATCGCTCTGCTGAAGCGGCAGATGTTTGCGCTCGCCTTTGGTTGTGTAGGCGATGCCCGAGAAGTGCATGTGCACCTGCTGCAGGGATTTCGACCCTACATACTTTTGGTAGAGGTCGAACATGTCGTTCCATTCCTCCACAGAATTTACTTTGCCGTTCTCCCGCGCGTGCATGTGTGCGGGATCCACGCAGGGGTAATTATCGAATTCCTTGCTCACTTTCAGGACTTCTTCAAGTGTGCCGAACTGCGTTTGCTTGCCCATTGTTTCGTAGGCCAGGTTCACGTGCGGAAAGAGTGCATGTTTATGCTTCATGATGTCCTCCGTTGCCCTGCGGACATTCTCCAATACTTTTTCCGGCGGAAGTCCCAGATTGAACGCGGCGTGGACGCATACGGATCTGGCCCCGCAGAGCTCCGCCATACTCAGCGCATCGAGGACCCGTTTCTTGCTCGCAGCCAGTTTGGCCCTGTCGGGTGAATTCAGGTTTACAAAGTACGGTGCATGCACGGTGAGAGTGATGCCGAGTTCTTCTGCTGTTTCACGGATTTCGGCCATGCGCTCAATGTTCTTCGGTACGTTCTGCACCCACTCGATTTCCATCGCTGTGATTCCCAGTTTCTTCGCCTGCAGCAAGCCCTCTACGGTGCCTCCCGGTGAGGGAGTGGAGTGCGGAGAGCCGGCGACGGCGAAGCGAAGCACGCAGAGCAGTATAAAGGGATATGTATGAAGTATTAAGGGGTGATACGAATGGCAGCCATTCCTTGTTCGTCAGATCTATCCCTCTTCCCTCAATACTGTCCCCTGTATACTTTCAGCGTGGCCCTCTCGAAAGACATCATCAACAACACGCTCGCAACCAAACAAGGCGAGGTCGCGTACGGGATCGTGGAGAAATTGACTGATGCCGGGTTCGACACGTGGTGGGTGGGTGGCGGCGTGCGCGACATGGCGCTAGGCGGGTTTCCTCTGGATATCGATATCGCCACCGAAGCGCTGCCAGATCAGGTGCGTTCCCTCTTTCCGAACACCGTCGGTTCCACCGGCGAGCAGTTCGGGAGCGTGATCGTGCGGATCAAGGGGCTGAATATGGAGGTGACGACCTTTCGTGAGGATGACGAAGTCTCGGACGGGCGTCATCCGGAATCCGTTGTCTTCGGCAAACGTGAGCAGGATGCGAAACGTCGCGACATCACGATCAATGCGCTCTACTGGAATCCGATCTCGGGAGAACTCTTCGATCCCTTCAATGGCGAGGCGGACCTGAAGGAGCGGCTCATCCGTTTCATCGGCGATCCCGCAACGCGCATCAAGCATGATGCGCTCCGTTTGCTGCGCGTCATTCGTTTCCGCGCATTGCTGAACGGTCAGTATCATCCCGAAACGTACCGTGCCCTTACGGAGCAGGCGCAGTTCATCGAATCGCTTTCGGGCAGCCGTTCCCTGCGGGAGCTCGAAAAGATGCTCACGGGTCCTCACCCCGACCGTGCATTTGAGGATTTGTGGGAAACGCGGATCTTGAGTTACCTGATTCCGGAGCTCTATGCCTGCAAGGGGATCGCGCAACCCAAGGATTATCATCACGAGGGGGATGTGTGGGATCACACGATGATGGCGCTCAAGGCTTTTCTGCCGGAGCACGGGCCGGATGTGCGCTTCGCTCTGCTCTTCCATGATTGCGGCAAGGCAACGACGTTTGCCACAAAGGAGCGCATTCGCTTCGACGAGCATGCGCCTGTTTCGGCGGATTTGGCAGATAAGGCGCTCCATCGGCTTCAGGCCACCGGGCATCGCATCCGCAAGATTCACTGGCTGATCGCGCACCACATGATGATGGGCTTTTTTGCAGAGATGAATGCGGAGCGCAAATCCCACTGGTACTTCCATCCGTGGTTCCACGAGCTTCTGGAGCTCTTCTGGCTCGATATCGCCGGCACCGATCCACAGGACTACTCGCTCTACGGGGAGATCCTGCAGGACTACCACAAATTCCTAGACGGGCATCCGCGTCCGCCGAAGCAGCTGCTTTCCGGCGAGGAGATCATGGAGATATTGGATCTTGCCCCCGGCGAGAAGGTCGGGCAGATCATCGCATCGCTCCACGAGGCTCAGATTCGTGGCGAGGTGACGAAAAAGAGCGAGGCCAAGGAATTCATCCGAAAAATGGTATAGTACGCATCAATCGGGCGAGTAGCTCAGTTGGTCAGAGCACGGGACTTATAAGCCCGCGGTCGGTGGTTCAATTCCACCCTCGCCCACCATATCTTACTCACATTCTGATTTAAGCTCTTTTAAAATTACTAACAACTGGCTCATCAAATCCAAATCATCAATCATTCTATTGTTGTCACTCTTAGCACCTTGCCCGACATAAATGTCGGTTTTTCCATCACTAGAATCGAATTTTGCAATCATGCAATAGAGGTTCTCATGAGAAATGTATTCAGAAAATTGATTGTGATATGCAAACAGCCCCGATGCCCTATGATCCGAATCAACTAATGTTTTGTTTTTTTTCACTATTTCAGTAAACCTAAATTTTTGGTTCTTAACTTCTTTGTAAGGTATAAGACCGTTTCTTTCAGATTTCAGTCGGAGCTGTCGGCAAGCTTTCCACAAATTGAACACTTCTTCGCTCTTTGCTACTAAAAAACCAGTAAGACCTAATTCAACAATGTTTCGCAGAAGAATTCGAGCTTCTTCTTGGTGGCCATCAAGAAGTAAGTTTTGTGCAGCAAAAAGATATTTAATTGCTCTCAAGAAAATACTCATTGCTATACCTCCCTGTTCTCCTTTCGACGAATGAAGATTTTTTAATGCGTCATTAAAATCCCTCTCAAAATTTTTATTTACATGTCGAAATTTGTAATCAGATTCCTGTCTATTTTCGGTAAAAAAATCCTTAAAACCTTCATAATTCGGCTCAATGCTTGGCATGTACCTATTATATAGATGTACCTCCGGAAAAACGCCATCAGGGCAGATAATTGACTAATTATTAAAAAATTTTACAATATCCACATGCGCTTCCGTCGTCTGGCTCTGACCCTCGTTGTAAGTGCGGTGTTCACGCTCGGCCGTCCGATGCAGACTTCCGCGGCGACTTGGGACTTCCTCTTCACGGATCTCTCGTGGCCCGTATCGACCAATCCTGTCAGCGGAGGAGTGGGCATCTCGCTCGGCGATTCCATCGGGAGTTCGACTGACGTGGGAACGCAGGAGGGAACGTCGGGGCAGGGAAGTGCCTGGAATTTTCTCTTCACGGATCTCTCGTGGCCCGAGGCGAATAATCCCGTGAGCAGCACGGGGTGGGGCGGAGCAATCGGGAGCTTCGCAGAGACGGGAATGAGTACGGGGGTCTCTTCCGGTGGTTTCTGGAGTTATCTGTTCACAGACCTGCAATGGCCTGAAGAGTCCTTCACGGCGATTGCTGGATTTGGAGAGTGAAGTGCAGTGATGGGGCATGCCAGGCATTGATCTCTGCCGGAAATATTTTCAAAATCAATTCACTTGAGTCGTGCGCTATTCAGACACAATACATTCGAATCACAATATGATTTAGAAAGAAGATGAAGAAATGCCCATTACAATGCTCTGGATATTTCCAATACTTTGAATATGCAGTGTAGAAAATTCCTGCTTTCCGCTCCTGTGTATGCCTCCATCCTCTTGGTGAGCTGCATCGCAGGTGTTTCTATTGCGAGTGCAGCCACCCTCTACTGGAGAGGTAATTATATAGGTAGTACTGCCCGGGATTTTGAGGATCCCGTAAACTGGTCGACGACTCTCGGAGGAACTGCGAATACTCCCACCGCACCGGGCTCGGCCGACACTGCCGTGCTCTATCTCAGTCGCACGGGCTCTACGATGGTCATTCATAGCCATGCGAGCGTGCAGGGATTGGTGATCAACAAACTGTACACGGGCTCCCTTCTGCTCGGTACCGGGTCGCTCAATGTCGGATCAGCTGGCGTCCGGATGGGGAGCGGACGGCTGATCGGCAGCGGACATCTTCTTGGGGATTCCAGCGATCTCTCGATTGCCGGCGGCTTCACGATGACAGGAGGCGTCGTTCGCCTGGGAGCAACCAATCTCTACCTCTCGGGCAGTCTCGCGATTTCGAAAGGAGTCACCTCCTCCTATACGCAATTCGTATCCACCGGGTCCATCGTGTTCAATAGTCGGACTGCAGATCAAAACTTCACCGTCGGATCCACCGTTAACAACACGTACTTCAAGAATCTGACCCTCAATAACACCGCGGGAACGACGGACGACGATATTGTCGTCTCCGGCACACCACTCAAGCTCTCGGGAGCGCTGCTCATTACACAGGGGAATCTCGACCTTGATACCAATAATGTCGCGCTGCAGGTGGAAAGCGGGATTACGCTGGCGGCGAATGCGCAGGCCACGCTGACCAGTGATGCGAATGTCACGGCCTCGGGTCACATCGTCGCCGGGGCAGGGGCTGCCTTCGTGATGTCAACCAATACGCTGACCCTGAATGGAAAGAACCAGAATTTCGATACGAATAACTCCCCGCTCTACAACCTCACGGTCGCTCCCAGCGGCACCGTGACGCTCACGAGCGATCAGAGCGTGACAGGGACCCTTCAGGTCAATGCGGGATCGACACTTGATCTCAACGGTTTCACAATCTACGCCACGGGTGCCACGATCACCAACGAAGGAACGATCACGGAGGGCGCGGGGAAGATCATTCACAGTGCCACGACGGCGAAAATCACGGATTCGACGTATACCGAGGATGACAGCTTTACGACAGATGATACGCTGTACTTCACGCTTACGGACAGTGATGAAAATATCAGCGGCACTGCGGCGGATACCGTATCCGTGACCGTATCCGTGACCATCGCTTCAGGAGATTCTGAAACCGTGACGCTGACAGAGACATCCAATACATCAGGAATATTCCGCGGCTCCATTCCCTCTGCTCAGCAAAATAATTCGGCTGCGATTGTGGCGAATAATGGCTATCTCGAGACGCCGAGTACTGCCAGTATTTCTCTTTCCTTCACCGATGCGCAGGATAGCAGCGACACCGGATCGGATACCGCCTCGCTCGCGCTCGCGACTGCCTCGACCACAACGACGACCACGACGAGCAACAACTCCGGCAGTCGTCGCGGCTCTTCGGGCGGCGGCGGAGGGTCGGCTGGCGCATCGACTCTGCGGGGCATCGTCCCCGTGAAGACTGTCGCTCCAAAGCCCAAGACGACGCCACCGGCTCCCGGTCTGACGTTGAAGGAGCGTGCCGAGCTGCGCAAGTCGGCGCGGGTCACCAGGATGCAGGAGCGTGCGGCTGCGCGTGCTGCGCTGCGTCGTGCGGCACGGAAGTAATCATCTACACCCAGAAAGCAAATGAACGGGGCTCTCGAGCCCCGTTTAAAAATGCCCCCCGAACAACACAGGCAGGAGTCTTGTTTTCACTTCTCTGCGTCGACCTTCACCTGGAACTTCTGCTCGAACTCTCCGGCCTTGAGCGTTGCCTCGAAGATGCCGGTTGCCTTGATGTGTTCGGGCAGGACAATGGACGCCTCATCCGCCTGAACCTGCAGCTGATCCGCCAGAGCCTCGGCAATGTTCTTCTCGGTGATTGCGGCGTAGAGCTTGCCGGTCTTGGTCACCTTGCGGCGGAAGACCAACTCCTTACCCGAGACCTTTCCAGCCACGCTCGAACGCAGTGCCATCTCGCGTTGCTTCTCCTCCGCGCGGCGCTTGATCTCTTCGGCATAGCGGCGGCGCACCGTCGGGGTCGCCACGAGGGCGCGACGGTCCGGAAGGAGACAATTCAGGGCAAAACCGTCTCCCACGATCAGCAGGTCGTTCTTCTTTCCGATGCCGGGAACGTCTTGGAGGAGGAGGATTTCCATGAGTGAACTTAACTTCACGAAAGCCGCGAGATTCTACGGATTCGTCTCCGCGCTGTCAAGGGTCAAGTTTTATTCACATACCGTGTGATCTGGGCTTATTGAACAGAGAAAAGCCAGGGAAGGAAGGACCACCAGCTCTTTCCGGGTTTGAATTGACGTTCCTGAAGGATGTACCACTTGTGCAGGGTCAGGAACCGGTCGGAATGCAGGGAAGGATGACCTATGGAGACATTGTGCACGTCCTGGTGGTACGCGAAGGTATAGAGCGGGGAGTAGAGGAAGACCGCGGGGACATCCTCTGCGAGAACCTTGCGAAGCTCGCTCAGAGCCTCCTGGCGCTCCCCTTCGTTGAATGTCTGACGGATCTGGGTGAGGAGTGCGTCGGCCTGGAACGACGAATACTGCGAGAAGTTATAGGCATCGAGCCGCAGACCCGTGGGGGAGTCTTCCAGATGCTGGATGCCGTCAGAGTGCCAGTACGGGTAACTGTCGAGGTTATCGAGGAGCGATTGCCCGAACAGCAGGATGTCATAATCGCGACTGATCAGTTTCTTCTCGAATGCCGAGCGCGTGTCGGGGACATCGAGGACGACCTCGACGCCCAGTGCCGCCCACTGGTCGCGGATCACTTCGGCCGTCTTGCGGTACGTGGGCGGGGAGGAGCTCGTGAGGAGCCGCAGGGTGAGACGCTGGCCGCGGTCGTTCACGCGCACGTCCGTCTTGTCGTTCGGCACTCTCCGCCGCAGCATGCCCTGCTCGACGGCAAGGTTCTGCACGGTGATGCGCTGATCCGGGGGGAGGACACTCGAGCGGGAATCCATGAATTGCTGCAGCAGGATCTGTTCGGCCGAAGCACGCCGGTATTCCCTCGTGTTCGTCGTGCGCCAGACGTAGACCGTATCGATGACTGTGCCTTTCGGATCCAGTAACTGCACGAGGTTTTGCCCGAGCTTGAGGGAGCCGGTTCCTCCGGTGGTGGGCAGGGCCACGATCCAGCTGCCGGAGGCGCTCGGTTGCTGCTGAATCGGAATGCCGTTTACGGTTGCCCCCATTTTCACCTGGGTGAGCGATCCCGTGAGGGTCAGTGCAGCCCCCGTATCGAGCAGGACAATCGGATCCGCGTGGAGCGCGCCCGTGAAATTGGTTTCTCGTATTTCCAGCAGGCGCTGGAGCCTCGCCTTCTCGGGCAAATTCCACTTGGATTCGAAGAGGGCGCCCTGTGCGGCAGTGGGGTCGTAGTTGTAACGCCAGTTGCTGGTATCGAGTTCGAGCAGGGGAGTATCCACGATCACGCTCTCGCCCAGAGTATCCACGATCGCCTGCTTGTTCGTTCCCAGCTGCAGTCCCAGTCGCAGCTTGGGATCCTGCAGGACGGGATGTCCGAGGTTAAAGAAGAGTGCCACGTACTGCGGGAGCGTGTAATTGATGGCGACGAAGCGTCGCGGAACAATCGGCTCGCCTTTGTCATTGCGCGGGACTAAGCGCACGCCATCGAGGTTGCGGATATCGGCGAGCAGGGTGGCGTAATCCGGGAAGATGCGGAAGACGATGCGCTTGATGAAGTAATCGGGATCGATGGGGCGGGGGAAACGTTCCAGGGTCACCTCGGTCGAAAGATCCGTCTGCACGAGACTTTTGAATGCGTAGGGACCTGCGCCGATGGGCTTGAGGCCGAAATCGAGAGCCTGATCGATCTTGCGGATCGGCACGCCCTCGAAGGAACGCTTGGGGAGCAGGCCAAGGGTGAGATTACTGGCGAAGAAGCTGTACGGTTCGTCGAGGACGAAACGCACGGTCCGTGCGTCGACTTTTTCCACACTCACGCCACGGAAGTTCTCGCGCAGAAGCGTATTCGGGAACTCTGCGTTCTGGACGGTCTGGAATGTGAAAAGCACGTCTTCCGGCGTGACCGGATGCGGCTCACCGGGCGTCGAGTCATGCCACAGGATGTTATCTTTGAGGGTGAGCGTGTACACGCGGCCATCGCGGCTGATGGCGACTGTCGCGAGGTCGTCTTCGATCTTTTTCGACTCGGGGTTGTACTTGAGCAGTCCCGAGAAGACGAGGGAGACGATATCCCGGTTCACGTTGTTCGTGACGGTGAACCAGGGGTTGAGTGGCTGGAACTGACTGACGGATCCTTCGATATAGGTGCCGCCGCGTTCGGGAACCAGCTCCGTATTCACCGTGTGGAATCGCCGCAGCAGCAGGAGGAGGGCGAGCACAAAGATGAGCGCAAGGAAGCGCAGAGCCCACCTTTGCAAGTGGAACACAATCCGGAACAATTGGCGCGGGTCAGACACCACGAAAGAGGGAAGAGGAGCGCGGAGGGTACGTCACACGTACCACTGCAGCACCGAGAGGGCGAAGAAGATGATGCTGAGCCAGATGCTCATCTGGTAGATCAATTTCTCGGCTCCGCGTCGCTGCACGTAGCTCGTGCCGATGCCGCCGAATGTGGAGGAGAGTCCGGCTGCGCGGTGCTGAAGGAGGATCGTGAACGAAAGGAGGATGCTCACGACCACGAGGATTGCATGAATGATTGTCATCCCCGTGATTCTAGAGGAGGGGATGAAGCTCGGCAACGATCCATAAGGTTTCTTTTGGGAAAAGTGAGATCTGATACACTCGCTGTTGTTTGGCACACGCAGGGTGGTTAGCTCAGTTGGTTTAGAGCGTCTGGTTTACACCCAGAAGGTCACAGGTTCGATTCCTGTACCACCCACCACGTAAAATCGCTCGCAGCCTGCCTGCCTGCCGGCAGGCGAAGAGAGAAGCGATTTGACGTGGGACGTGGCGTTCTGAACTCGCCGAAGATCGCTTTACGTCCCAGCTCGCGATCACGTGGCGCAGCCATCGTTTTCAGAAGGAATATTGTACGGAGAAGAGAGTATTCTGCATAGAATCAGCATATATCACAAGAATTTTGATAGTTGAGGCAATTTTCTGGGATCCGAAAAAGAATTGACAAATAGATGAAATGCACTTAAAGTAATCGCCATTTTGTTTCCCAACCTCTTCATGCGTACGTCCCGCCGATTGCAGATTCTCGCTGTGCTGAGCCTTATTCTGGGCCTTGCAGTGGGGGTGCACTCCCTCATCGTTTCTGTCCCGTCGCCATCCGTATTGGCAGAGACTCTGGATCGTCATATCTTCCTCACGCTTACAGACGGAGCGGACTCCGTGGGACCGGGTGGATCGCTCGTCTATGTGGTCATGGTGCGCACGGATTCCCAGAGTGTGGAGATTACGGACGTCACCCTGACGCTTCCGGCCTATGCGAATCTTGTGGAAGCGAGCGATGCCGGGCGGCGCGAGGGCAACACCATTGTCTGGAATAACGTTGCCGTGAGTCCTGTGGTCGGTCGGCGTCTTGCCGTGAGCGTCTCGGTGGATCCGAACGCGCAGGTTGGAGGTTCCATGACAGCCGAAGCCACCTGTGATGGGGAGCGTGTGGCGGACACGACTGCCATTCTGGGGTCGCGCGTGGTGCCGGTTCCTCCGGAACTCAGACTGCACATCAGTGATGGCAAGGATTATGCCGGGCCGGATGAGGAGTTGCGTTACGTGCTCACGGTTGAAAATCTCTCGGACAACGATCGTGTCTTTGAACTTCGGGGTGAGCTGCCTGCCCAGCTCGTCTTCCTTGCGGCAACAGGACAGTACCAGGAACAGAACGGATCCATCCGGTGGACCGATCAACTCATCCGTGCCGGAGACGTGCGCACGTTCGAGATCATGGCCGCGGTGGAGCACGATGTCGTGGATTTCACGAGCATTGTCTTCAAGGCTTCGGTGGACGGCATTCCGGCCGGCGACACGACGGTCGTCCAGCGTCAGCCGCTCGTCGAGGGATTCAACATCACGGTGTCGGATGGTCTGGAGACGGTGACACCCGCTTCATCGGTGACGTATCAGATTCATCTCAGAAATGACGGTGACATTCTGGCCACCGGTCTCTCGGTGAGCGCGGCACTCCCGATCTATGTGGAGTTCATGGAGGCTTCCAACGGCGGCGTCTGGACAGGCAATAACGTTCGCTGGGAGAACCTCACGGTGAGTCCCCATGGCGATCGGGTGCTGACGGTCAGCGCGCATGTACGCACGGATGCCCCTGTCGGGGCGGCTCTGCGCATGACCGCGGAGACACAGGGCCTGGTGGGCGTGGATCTCACGTCGGTGGCGTCGGGAGCCCCTGCGCGCAGCCAGTTGCCCCAGGCGCTGCTCACGAAGACCGCCGATCGCAGCGAAGTGAAGCCGGGCGATACCGTGACGTACACGATTACGCTCCGCAATACCACGGACCACCCGTTCCGCGCCGTGCGCATTGAGGATCGGCTCGATGTCCGCTTCATGACGGTGCTGGGTGCGGAGCGCGGTCAGATGCAGAACGGACAGCTGGTCTGGGGCATCCCGGAGCTGAGTCCCGGGCAGGTCTGGACGGTGAAGTACAGCGTGGAAATTTCCGCCCGGGCGCCGCATGGCTTCGAGATTGACAACGTCGTGCTGGCATCCGGTGAGGGCCTAGAGACGGTCTCCCTGACGGAGAAGGTGTACACGAGCAGACTCGGTGTCGTGCGCGGGTTGCCTCCCACGGGCGCGGCCTTCGATGCGATCTTTCTCGCTCTGTCTGGTCTCGTAGGTATGGGACAGACTTTGTTCCTGAAGAAGAAATTCAACTTTGCATAGTTGTGCATGAGGTTTGAAATGATATGAATAAGCGCGCCGCAAGGCGCGCTTTCAATGAGATATGACGCTCATAGGTTATGAACCGCTCATGGCGCCCAGGATCTGTTCCATCAGGTCGATGATGTCCGAGAAAGAAAGCTGAAACGGAATATCCAGCAGGCGGGCGATGAAGAGGACGAGGAAGTAGGCGATGAATGCCACAATGAGTCCAACGATGGCGTAGCGGATGGTGTGCACGGCCTTCTTGATCTTGTCCTCGTTGCCGGCGGAAAGGATGAAGGAAAGACCGCCGATAATGATGAAGACCAGGCAGAGAATCGTGGCGGCAATGAGGCCGAGCGCGATGAAGACCGAGATGATTTCCATGGCGTTGCCGCCTTCGAGGAGGGTACGGAGCATCGGAGAAATGGGGAAAGAAGAGAAAACATCAGGCGGTGCTGACCGCTGAGTCGGGCTCAAGAATCTTCAGATTCACGCGTTCCGAGGCGTTGCCGCCGATGATCCGAAGCAGTGTACGCAGGGCCTTGACGGTCTGCCCGCCCTTGCCGATGAGTTTGCCCATGTCGCGCTCACTCACGCGGATGGTCAGCAGGATGCCGAGCTCATCCTTCTTCGCTTCAATGGAAAGCTGGTCCTTATCCTCGCAGAGGGCATCAAGAACGAAGGAGAGGAAGGCGTAGCCCGGGAGAGTTGCAGTATCGTCTGACATGTTGGCCAGTCTAGTCCGTTTAGTGCCTGATGCAAAGCCGTTCATCCCAAAGCCACGTCCAGTGTCATCATGACGGCAAAGCCGGCCAGCGCTGCCAGTGTCGCCAGATCGGTATTGTGTCCCGACTGGGATTCCGGGATCACTTCCTCCACCACCACGAAGATCATCGCCCCTGCGGCGAAGGCCAGGGCAAAGGGGAGCAGCGGGCGCATAAGCAGGACGACGGCCGCCCCCAGTATTCCTGCAACAGGTTCCACCAGAGCGGAGCTCTGTCCGATCATAAAGCTGCGCCAGCGGGATAAGCCGTTGCTGCGCAGGGGCAGGGACACTGCAGCCCCTTCGGGGAAATTCTGCAGTCCGATGCCGATGGCGAGCGCCACGGCTCCGGGGAGGGTCGCCCCCTCGATTCCGGCTGCCACGGCGCCGAAGGCCACGCCCACCGCCAGTCCTTCCGGAATATTGTGCAGCGTGATGGCGAGCGTGAGGAGGATATTGCGGTTCCATCGCGTGGGGATGCCTTCAACCTCCGAACTGGGTGCAAAAAGATGCAGGTGTGGCACGAGCCTGTCCATGCCGAAGAGAGCAGCACTTCCCAGGAGGAATCCTGCCAGCGGCGGCACCCACGGAAGGTAGCCCATTTCTCCAGAAAGCGCGATCGCGGGAGCCAGCAGAGACCAGAAGCTCGCGGCAATCATGACTCCTGCCGCAAAGCCGAGCGAGGTTTCCAGAATTTTGCGGTTGATGCCGCTGCACAAAAATACGGATGCGGCACCCAGTGCAGTGACGGCCCACGTGAAGAGCGTTGCGAGCGCCGCCTGCCCGACCGGATGGAGTGTGGCGAAGAAATGAAGCATCTGTCTGGATCGCTAGTGTACAGATGACGAACGCATCATGCTCTTACACTACGGGTGCAGCCGGGGTCTCCGCTGCCGGTGCTTCCGGCGCGGCTGCCGCGGGGGCGGGGGCTTGGGCGGCTGCGGGTGCGGCTGCAGCGGGAGCAACCTCTTCGCCCTTGGACTTTTTCTTGGTGTAGCGCTCGATGTACTTCTCCATTCCTTTCATGCCTTCTTTCTGGAACAGGCGTGCTGCGGTGTTGCTGACCGCGGCACCGCGCTTCATCCAGAATTCCACGCGGTCCTTCTTCACCTCGACGATGGCAGGCTTGCGGGCGGGCAGAAAGTGGCCGAGGATCTCGAGAAACTTGCCCTTCACCGGTCGCGCCTTCTCGGCGACGACGAGACGGTAGGTGGGCAGATTCTCCCGGCCGGTGCGCTGTAAGCGGATGATAAGCATGGAATCAATGACCTGAAGAAATCAGGTGCCTGCAGAGTCTAAGAGAGCCGATGCCCGTGTGCAAGCGGGAATACAGCTTTCCTTGGAGTTTTTTGATTCATGCATGCTTGCGCGTCCGGACGAGGCGGATGGTGCGGACCGGAAGGAATCCGCATTCCTCACGCAAAAAGATCTTGAGGTGGGGGAGGGCGGACAGGCATTCCTGAGCAGCCGCGGGGTTCCCGCATTCGAGAAGCAGTGTTCCATCCTCCTGCATGGACTGCGCGGTCACAGCCGTGCGCATGGCTGGCAGATTCTCGGAAATCCACGCCTGTGCCCGGTGAAGGACGAGGGCGGCATCGGCGTGCTGCTTTAAGCCCTTTGACTGCAGGACCCTGGGGAGAATCTGGCTGAGGCGATCCATGGGGAAAGGGGAGGGACTCTCAGTCTACCTCGGGGTAGGATGAGCTGGCTATGGCGGGACGCACATTGCACTTGCTCTTCCTCGATCAATACGGGGATATCGGCGGAGGTCAGAGGATCCTTCTGGATCTGGTCAGTGCAGCGCGGGAACGGGGATGGCGTATCGATGTCTTGTGTCCGCCGGGGCCGTTTGCGGAGGCCGTACGGGCCACCGGGGCCGGGGTGCATGCTCTCGCCGTGCCTCCCATGCGCTCCGGACCAAAATCCCTCTGGGTATTGGCGCGGGCCTTGATCGTTTCCCGTCGCGCCGCACGTGCGCATAGAGAGCTTGCGCAACAGAGTGATCTGATCGTGGTGAACGGACCGCGTACGCTTGCGATTGCCCGAACGTGGGTGCGGGAATTCCATAAGCCGGCGCTGCTCTACCTGCACGGCGTGTACGGACGACTGGAGAGTATGCTTATTCGTTCTTTCCTCGCTTTGCCGCGCACGGCCGCAATCGCTCCCTCACCGCTGGTCGCTGCTCCGTTTGCCCGGCTGACGAACGTGCGCACGATCAGTAATTGGGTATCGCGGGAGTTCATCGAGGCACCGGCGAATCCGGGCCGCCTGAGACAGGCGCTGAAAATTTCGGACACACGTCCGATCGTGCTCGTGCCCGGACGCTTCTCGCCAAACAAAGGGCAGCGGCTTGTGCTTGAGGCGTCGAACATGCTTGCGGATATTTCCTGCCACTTCGTGTTCGCGGGTGCGCCGCTGTTTGAGCAGCAGGGGAAGGAAGTTGAGGAGGAGCTGCGGGAATCGGCGGAGAGGAGTCCGGACAGGATCCACGTGGTGCACTGGCAGGAATCCATGACATCCCTCTACGACGGAGCGGACATCGTGATCGTTCCATCGGTATGGGAGGAACCATTCGGACTCACGGCCATTGAGGCGATGGCACGCAATCGTCCGCTGATCGTGACGGATCGCGGCATGCTCCCGGAGATTGCCGATCAAGGCAAAGCGGCGCGGGTGACGAAAGCGGATGCTGCGGAAATCGCTGCAGCGCTTCGGGAGTACTTCAAAGATCCGGTCTCCTGGGAGTCGAGAACGAAAGCTGCACGGGAGCGTGTGGAGGCTCTGTATCATCCCGAATTACGCCAGCAGGATGTCCTGCAGGTCGTTGAGTCCCTCTGTGTGTCATGACGATCGGGGCACTGATCCGTGCAAGCGGCCTCCCGGGACTGGAAGCAGAAGTGCTCATGGCATCTGCGCTGCAGAAGGACCGCACGTGGATCGTCGCGCATGGCGGGGAACAACCGACGCAGGCAGAGCACGCTCTGATTGCACATTACTTTGATCGAAGGCGAGCGGGCGAACCCGTCGCGTACATCACCGGGTCGCGCGAATTCTTTGGCCGGGATTTCAGAGTGACGCCGTCCGTTCTCATCCCCAGACCCGCGACGGAAGAGCTCGTGCGCGGTGCACTGTCTTTTCTCGATCATCCGCGGACCGAAACCATCGACGCTGATTCGGGAATTTCCATTGTTGCGCGCGCGCTGCGTCCAGAGCTTTCTCCCCAAACAGTTGTGGACATCGGCACGGGTTCCGGCTGCATCGCGATCACGCTGGCGCTGGAGCGGCCGGAGATTCAGGTGATGGCAACCGATGTGAGCGGCGCTGCGCTTGCGGTCGCCCGGGAGAATGCAGTGCTGCATTCTGTCGCGGACCGTGTGAGTTTCCTTCAGGGTAAGGATCTCGATCCGGTGCGGGATCTCGCGGAGCCGTTTCTCCTGGTTTCAAACCCGCCGTACGTTCCGGATGATCGGGTGTTGCAACGGGAAGTTGCGGAGTTTGAACCGGCACAGGCGCTCTTTGGCGGGGAGGATGGTGCAGACGTGATGCGCTGTCTCTCCGTACAGGCCCGGGAACATCCTTTCTGCACGGGGATGATCATGGAGTGTCAGACGGATCAACGAGAAATCCTTGAATAATTGAAGGATGAGGGCTGCAGCGAGGATAGGATGAGCATGCAATGACAGAGGTCGTGGAACACGATCGGCAACAAGTTGAGCGACAAAAGCGGCAATGGCCAAAGCCTGTCTTGGATCCTCAGGAGATTCAGGAGGATCCGGATGTTGCCACTGATCCGATCATCATAAAGCTCCGGCAGGCATTCGGTTCCGGGAAGAATGGCAACCACCTTCTCAAAGGAAGGGAATATTGATAGTGTGGTGGCGTGCAGAAGCTTCTCAAGTCCCTCGGTCCCGTCTGTGCCGTCATCGGCGCGCAGTGGGGGGATGAAGGAAAGGGAAAGGTCATCGATCTGTTATCTGAACACTACGACACCGTTGCCCGTGCCTGCGGCGGCGCGAATGCCGGTCACACGATTGTGGTGAAAGGCGAGAAGCACATTTTCCATCTGCTTCCGTCGGGCGCCCTCCATCCGCACACGACCGTCGTCATCGGGTCGGGATTGGTGCTGCACCTGCCGACGCTGTGCGAAGAGATCCGGCTCCTGAAGGAGGCAGGCATTGATGTTCTTCCGCGTCTCTTCATTTCAGAGGAAGCCCACATTGTGTTTGAGTTCCACAAAGCCATTGACGTCGCGCTCGAGGAAGAGCGCCGCAAGCGGGAAGGGAAGGGGATCGGCACCACGGGGCGCGGCATCGGGCCGGCGTACACGGACAAAGCGGCACGGGATGGAACGCGCATGCAGAGCCTCAAGGGCGATATGCTGCCGATTCTCGAGCGTCATGCCGAACGCGTGAGGCGCCTGTATGGCGTTACGGTGGACAGCGAACAGGAGCTTGCCGCGCTCGCGCCCGCACAGAAGCTTTTGAAGGATCGCATTGTCGATACCGTCCGGCTTGTCCAGGACAAGCTGCGGCAGGGCAAGACGATCCTCATCGAAGGGGCGCAGGCCAGCCTGCTCGATCTCGATCATGGCACGTACCCGTACGTCACGAGCAGCCAGACTACCAGCGCGGGTGCCCTGCAGGGATTGGGCATTGCGCCGCGTGTCCTTACGGCATGTATCGGAGTGGCCAAGGCGTACTGCACGCGGGTCGGCGAAGGGGAATTCCTCACCGAGGAGACGGGAGAAACGGGTGATCGCCTGCGCAAGCGGGGAGGGGAGTACGGTTCGACGACCGGCAGGCCGAGGCGCTGCGGATGGTTGAGCATTCCGGACCTCAGGCGCGCTGTTATGATCAACGGCTTCACGCACTGGAACATCACCAAGCTCGACGTGCTGGATGAAGAAGCGCAGATTCCCGTCTGCACAGAAATTGCATCCGACGGAAAAGCCGTTTGGAAGAAACTGCCGGGCTGGAAGACCTCGACGGTTGGCATCACGGATTTCTTGAAATTACCCAAAGAGGCGCAGCAGTATCTGCAGTTTATCGAGAAGGAGACGGGGGTGCCTGCCTCACTTGTCGGCACGGGTCCGGGAAGGGAGCAGATGATCGTGAAATAAGATTTGAAGATTTGTGAATTGGCGATTTGCGATTTATCCGTGCATTTGCTCTTCAGTAAACAAATCGCACATCCAAAATCATGAAATCGCCAATCGTCATTCTCCCCACCGCAGTTTCGATCGGAGAGTAGAGAGGAACGTGTCCTGTTTGCGCCTGAGGAACTTCACCGTCTCTTTGGCCATAGAACAGTGCACGTGATCGCCGTCCTGTAGCGGCACGTACATCTGGCCGTCGATCGTCAGGTTCACATCGACGTCGGCGAACTTGCGGATTTTCATGCGCACACCCACGTCCACCTTGCTCCTGCCGCTGATCACCACCGGCTTTTGGGAGAAGCTGTACGGGTTGATGGGGGTGAGGATGATCGCCGAATCGAAGGCGGGATGCACGATGGGGCCGCCGGCCGCGAGTGAGTAGGCCGTCGAGCCGGTCGGTGTGGCCACGATCAGCCCGTCGGATCGGTACGTGGTGAGGGCTTCGCCGTTCACGGCGGTCTCCAAATCAATGAGGCGGGCAATCGTTCCCTGGGCGATGACTGCTTCGTTGAGGGCGTGGCCTGAGAAGAATGTTTTGCGTTTGCGCACCGCTTCGATTTTCAGCAGGCCGCGCTCGTCGATCATTCCGTCTCCATTCATCAGCGCGGGGAGAATTCTGTCTGCTTCATCCAGCTCGATTTCCGCCAGGAACCCGAGCGTTCCCCGGTTGATGCTCAGGATGGGTACCGAAAAATCCCGCATCTCGCGAACAGCGCGCAGGACCGTGCCGTCGCCGCCGATCACCAGCATGAGGTCGATTTTTTTTCTGGGATCCATGGGTTCGCACTTCCGGGCACAGGGTAAATCATGGATGCGTGAGGGATCCACGGCCACCGTGCACTTCAGTGTGCGGAGGATCTTCAAGATGCGCGCAACGGCCTCGTCCTTGTGGTCGAAGCCGGATTTGACGGTGAGCCCGATTCTCCTGAAGCGAGTCATGGTGAAAGTATAGAAGCGATGGAAGGGACGATGAAGGGGAAAGGGATAGGTATTAAGGGGTAAGGGGAACGTATTAAGGGAAAAGGGGACGGAGAAGCTATACCATTCCCATACCCCTTCATACTTACCTCATATCCCTTACAAAAACGCCTGAACACCGGAAAGGAACAAATCCACGGTGCGTTTCCAGCTGAATAAGCCGGCCTGCTGTGGGCCCGCAGTGCGCAACTGCTGGCGGACGGCGGCGTCGGTGAGAAGGGTAGTAAGCCCTTGCGTGAGAGCGGATTCATCCTCGGGATCGGCGAAGAGCGCGGCTTCCCCCGCCACTTCCGGCAGACTGCCGCGCCTGCTTGTGAGCACGGGAATGCCGCGCTGCAGGGCATCCAGAACGGGCATGCCGAATCCCTCGTACAGCGAGGGAAGGGCGAAGACGGTTGCGGAGGAGAGGAGCGACTCGTACTCGGCGTCGGTGACGTAGCCGCGCCATTCCACACCCGGAGTGTCGCGGGCCAGACGCACGATTTCGCGGTCATGCCAGCCGCGGCCGCCGGCGATGATCAGGCGACTCTGCTCCCTGATGGCTTCGGGAAGACCGGCGAACGCCCGGATGAGGCTCAGTTGGTTCTTGCGCGGGCAGAGTGTTCCCACGCTCAGAATGGTCCGTCCGTCGGAAACGTTCATGGGCGCAGTTTCGCTGTACGGTCCCGCAAAAATAACAGAAATATTCTCGCTCTTCAGAAAACCGTACCGGTTGAGCAAATCATGTTTGGTGGCCTCGCTGATCGCGCACACGTGGCATGCCTGTGCAAGGGCGCGGCGGAGCGTGAGGCGCTCGATGATTTGTGCTTTGCGCTGATGCGGTTCCCCGCGGAACGCGATCAGATCATGGACGAGCGGTATCGTGGGCACCGCACCGCCTGCGAGAAAGGGAACGATGAAACTGGTTGGGCTGAAGTACGTGAGGTCGCTCCTGCGGGAGGACAGGAGTTTTGCGGCGTTCAGATGCCAGTGCATGCCCGAAGGGAGCACCTGGCTCCGGACGTGCGGCAATTGCCATGCGGCGGGGAGAGGACGATTGCTGAGGAGCAGAACCGGGAGATTGCGCGTGAAGAGCTCCATCAAAAAACAGTGCGCCCAGCGGGCTTTGCCCGTTGGATTCTCGCTCAGTGCCTCACGACAGTCGATGGCCAGCGTACGCATAGAGTCAGTCTAGCTTGCCATGCATATCATGAGCGAGCCAAAGGAAGCTGTTTTCCAATTCCGCAAAATTGGCGCGGCAATTGAATGTCCCTCGACTCACTTTGCTTCGCAGCGTTCGCTCGGGACACTCTGCCATAACAGGTGGTCAAAGCTCTCTCTGAGAGCGGAGACCACGAGCGAAGTCGAGTGTAGCGAGACTGAGTCGAGTGGTGCTATCCTGAGAGCGATGGCTTCCCAGTTTTTTCGCAAGGTGATGGGGCTCGAGCTGGAAGAGAAGATCCTCAATGCCGGGTCTCTGGTTGCCATTGTCGGCGTATTCCTGCCCTGGATCGGCGGCGAGAAGATCGGCGGGGCGCTGATGTCATACTCGGGCTTCGGATTCTACACGACGATCATCGGGATCAGCGTCTTTGCACTGCATTTGTTCGTGATTCTCATCACGCTGATTCCCCTGACGGGCGGTCCGGTGCTGATTCGCAGGCGCTACCGCGAGGTGGTGCGTCTCTGCGCAACTGCGGAAGCGGTCATCCTGATTCTTGCGGCCCTCTCCGTACTCATTAAGGTCACGTTCGATCTCGCCCGCATGGAGATCCGCTTCGGGATCTACGTGGCGCTCATCGGCAGTCTCGTGGCGCTCTTCGAGTCTTTCCTGCGTTTTCAGGAGCAGCGCAAGGGATTCGTACAGGAGCTCTTTCACCATCCGGAGGGGGATGTGCAGCCTGTTGATAAGACGGAATTTTTCGAAGCTCCTCCGCCCCCTCCTCCTCCGCCCCCTCCACCCCCTGAGGAGCACAGGACGTATCGGTAGCAGCGGGAAGCTTTTAGCTGTTAGCTGATAGATTGAAGTTTGGGGATGAAGACGTATGTCTTTTGTGAGAGGTGCGATAGAATGCCCGCATGGCTGACTACGCCGATACAGATTTTCTCTACTTCGACACCGAGAAGAGATCGGTGATCGGGCCTGTCGAGTGGACGAAGACGGGGAACGTGAAACCGCTCGAGAAAAAGTCTGCGGCTCCGGCAGAGGCTCCCGAGCGCAGGCGTCACGGCAAGCCCCGCAAGGAGTACTACATCTGGGGGACGTATCGTTCCCTCAAGCGTCTGTACAACCTGGAGGGCAAGACGAAGCGCGAAGAAAGTACGCAGACGCTTGATTCGGCGATGGAGCGCGCACTGCAGGAACCGTACTGGAACTCAACGGATATTACGACGTCTTGAGCGAGGAGCAGACGCGGGCCACTTCGTTTTTCGATCCGATGATCAGGGGGCAGCGCTGGTCCACGGAGGTGATGGAAATATCGAGGATGTCGCGTGAGCCATCCGTCGCGGCTCCGCCCGCCTGTTCGGCGAGCAAGGCGAACGGCCCGCATTCAAACGCATGACGGAGCTTGCCATTCGGGTACTTTTTGCTGGCGGGGAAGGTGAAGATACCCTGCCCCTTGCTGAAGATGTGGTGCACGTCCGCAACCAGGCACCCCGAGTAGCGCAGGGTCATCTGTTGCGCCATCCACGATTCCACGATAGCGCGGTAGCCGTCGGTCTCATCAATCCCGCGCAGGTTCCCCGGGCTGAAATTCTTGGCGTTGTCCCCGATCCCCAGATTTTCCCGCAGGAGAATAAATTCGCCAACGTCATTCAGCAGGAATTCGTGCACGCCGCTGCCCGTCGTGTAGACGAACAGGGTGCGGGGCCCATAGAGCACGTAGAGCGCGGCCACCTGCTCCCGGGGGGTATGGCCGATGATCTCCTGCCCCTCATAAATGCCAAAGATGGAACCGATGGCGAGATTGGCGTCGACGAGGGAAGAACCGTCCAGCGGGTCGAATACCACGGAGTACGGCGCATTGGGCGAGAGTTCGATGACGGAATCGTGTTCCTCGCAGGCATAGGAAGCGACGAGACGGTTCTCATGAAGATGCTCCTGAATGATGCGGTCACTGAGCACATCCAGTTTCACCTGTTCCTCCCCGAACATATTCACGGATCCGGCGAGTCCTGCCTCCGTGGTCTTGATGGCGTAGCTGATGTACTTCGCGGCGCGTGAGATATCGTTGATGAGGTGCCGGAGCTTGTCGGGCGCCTTCGAGACGTGGAAGAGGTGGCCGTTGAGGCTGCGCAGCTCGGCGGGAACGGAAGGGGAGGGGGTCACGTTTAGGGTGAGGGTTAGGAGTAGGGGGTAGGGTGGAATGACTACAGGAGCTTGCCGATCTGCAGGGTCATTTCTGTCACGCGCATAGCGTAGCCCCATTCGTTGTCGTACCAGGCCAGAATCTGCACGAGATTTCCGTCAATCACGTTCGTGGAATCCAGATCCACGGTGCTCGAGTGCGGGTCACTGAGGTAATCGGACGAGACGAGCAGGCCCTCTTCGACTGCCAGGATGCCTTTGAGGTCGCCTTCTGACGCCTCACGGAGCTTTGCATTGATCTCTTCAACGGTTGCCGGAGCATTGAGCTCAAGCACGAGGTACGCCGCCGAGACATCGGGAACGGGAATGCGCAGCGCCATGCCGTCGAGCTTGCCCTTCAGATGTGGGAAAACCTTGCCGGCCGCCTTGGCCGCTCCGGTCGTCGAGGGAATGATGTTCAACGCCGCGGCGCGCGCGATACGGAGCTTGCTCGAGTCCGTCGCGTTATCCAGCAGGTTCTGGGAGCTGGTGTAGGAGTGCGTGGTACACATGAGCCCGCGCTTGATGCCCTTCCAGCCATCCAGCACCTTGATCACGGGAGCGATGCAGTTCGTGGTGCAGGAAGCGGCGCTCACGATCGGCAGTGCGCTCTTGAGCAGGTCGTCATTCACACCGCGGACGATCATGGTCGTGTCGTCTTTGGGAGGGGCGGTGATGACAACAGCCTTGGCGCCAGCAGTGAGGTGCGCCTGCGCTTTCTCCTGAGTGCGGAATTTGCCCGTCGCCTCGACGACCACGTCGATCCTGAGCTCCTTCCACGGGCACTTGGCCGGATCCTTTTCGCGGATCACGCGGACGGGTTTTCCCTCGATACGCAGGTTCTCTCCCTCAATTTCCACGGAACGGTCAAATCGCCCGTGGAGCGTGTCGTACTTGAGCAGGTAACGCCGCATCGCCGCATCACTCGATGCATTGATCGCGACGACTTCCACTTCCTGTGGGAACCGCGTGAGGAGCTGACGGTGAACGACTCTTCCGATACGTCCGTATCCATTAATAGCTACTCTCAACATGAAGGCATGATACGGAAACTTTTGCGGAAGGCAAACAGAGCCGGCTTCCTTCCTGTCACCTGACAGCGCTGTGATTTTGCTTAGGAATAAAAGGTCGGCCGGTCTTCGAGTGAAGACCGGCCTGGTTTATCGAGGCCACGCTGGTGTCCCTTATAGTCCAATCAAGAACAGCAGTGTTAACGACGCGCCGAGGAGAGACGCAGAGAGGAGCGCGACAGTCGCTGTCCTCAGTGCGATTCCCCTGATGTATCGCAGACGTTCGACACTGAACACTGTGAACACCAGATAACCCATCGCGGCAGCGACCAAGAGGCATAAGCCAATCATGATCGCGTAGACGAGCGGGTACATAACCCTCTCCCATATCGAGGTGGTGGCGAAAGACCGACAAACTAAGGTAATTGTACAATACTAATATAATAAAGCAACTACCCAAACATTCCGACAAATATGCCCAGCATCGCGAAGAAAATGCCGATGATCCACAGGCGCATGGTCACCTTGCTCTCGCCCCACTCAAGCGCTTCAAAATGGTGATGCAGTGGAGCGGCGAGGAACACCTTCTTGCCGTTTCGGAGCTTCTTGCTGGTCAGCTGGATGATGACCGAGAGCATCTCGATCAGGAACACGAATCCGATGAGCGGGAGCACGAGCACCTGATCGATCATGAGGGCGATCACGCCCAGCATGCCGCCGAGGGCCAGCGCCCCGGTATCGCCCATGAAGAAGAGGGCGGGGGGAACGTTGTGCCACAGGAATGCGGCGGTGGCCCCTGCCGAAACGGCGCAGAACGCCGCGAGAACGGTGAGACCCTTGAGGTACGCCAGAAACGCGAATGCCAAAAACGCGATGGTGAGCAGGCCCCCTGCCAGTCCATCCAATCCGTCGGTGACGTTCACCGCGTTTGCGGTGCCGACGATGATGAAGACGAAGAGGGGGACGTACCATCCTCCGAGCAGCACGGGACCGACGTACGGGATGTGGATGGAGTCGTAATTGAGTTTGTAGTAGAACCAGAGTCCGCCTGCAGCGGAAAGTGCCAGAAGGGTCAGGAGCTTGGGGAGCCAGTCCAAGCCCCGTTTCTTGCCGATGCAGCAGATGTTCAGGTAATCATCCAGAGCACCGAGTAAACCAAACGAGACGAGCATGAAGAGCGGCAGGTACACCTGTCCTCGTTGCAGGATGGACTGTTCGACAACCCCGAAGAGCGACAGGAGGCGGGACGCAAGAGCGGTCAGCAGAATGGAGCCCCAGATGAGCACACCGCCCATGGTCGGCGTACCCGCTTTCTTGGCATGAAATTTTTGGAAGATGGGGGCGACCCGGCCGTCCACCGTCAGGTTGCGGAGTTGCTTGCCGAGCTTGAAGTGCAGCAGAAATCTGAGATAGAGCGGGGTGAATGCGATGCCCAGCACGAAAGCGAACAGCGCGTAGAGGAGGATCGCGATCAGGGGGATATCCGGCCGGACGGGGATGAATGTTTCCATCGAAGGACAGGGTAGCGATGACAGCGCGAATGGCCAATGGACAATTGGCGATTTAAGGATTTGCGATTTGCGAATTGTCTCAGTATTTCAATCTGTTAAAAGTGCGGCTTTCCAAGTACCCAATTGCAAATCGAAAATCATTCAATCGTACATCACGCCGAATGTACCTTATCAATATCGTAGAACCGCATCTGCTCCTTTTTGAACAGGAGCTCGACGCGCCCGATGGGGCCGTTTCTGTGTTTGCGGATGTAGATATCGGTCACGCCCGGGCGGTCGCTGTCCTCTTCGTAGTAATCCTCGCGGTACATCATCAATACGACGTCGGCATCCTGCTCGATCGAGCCCGAGTCGCGCAGGTCCGAGAGTTGCGGGATATTCCCCGGGCGGGTCTCGACGGCACGTGAGAGCTGCGAGAGAGCGACGATCGGCACGTGGAGCTCGCGACCGAGTTGCTTGAGGGAACGGGAGATTTCGGAGATTTCCTGCACGCGGTTGCCGGCGTAGCTGGCATTGCCGGTGCTCATGAGTTGCAGGTAGTCGATGATCAGCAGGTCGAGGCCGTTCTCCATCTGGAGCCGTCGCGCCTTGGCCCGGAGTTCGGGAATGGTGGAGGCGACCGAGTCGTCGATGAAGATATTGGCCTTGTTGAGTTCATCCATAATCGGGCCCATGTTCTGGAAGTCGCTGTCATCCAGCTTGCCGCGTTGCAGTTTCCACGAATCGACGCCGAGCATCGAGGCGAAGAGACGGTCCACCAGTTGTTCCTTGCTCATTTCGAGTGAGAAGATCCCCACGTTCTTGCGGCCGCGAATGGCGGCGTTCTGCGCGATGTTGAGGGCCAGCGAGGTCTTGCCCATGCTGGGGCGCGCCGCGATGACGACGAGGTCACTGGGTTGCAGGCCCGAGAGCTTGAAATCGAGTGACTTGAAGCCGGTCGAGACCCCCTTTACCGTGTCTTCATCCTGCGTCTCGTGCATTTCGGCAAACCGTTCGTAGCGCGCCTCCAGCACGTCTCGGATGTGGATGAATTTGTCCTTGAGAAACATGTTGGAGATTTCAAAAACCGTCTTCTCGACATGATCGAGTAATTCCGCAATCGGCTTGTCCTCGTCGTATCCCATTCCCGTGATCTGCTGGCCGGCGGCGATGATGCGGCGGTGGACGGCCTTTGTCTTCACGATCTGTCCGTACTGGTACACGTGGGAGGACGTGGGGACCTCGGATGCGAGCTCTGCGAGGAAGGCGCTTCCTCCGGCTTTCTGGATCCTTTCGTTGCCCGCAAGCTTGGTGGTCACCGTGACGAAATCGATGGGCTCGTGGCCCATGTAGAGCTCGTGGATGGCCTGGTACACCTCGCGCAGCACCGGATCGTAAAAATCAGCGGGTGTCAGGAAATCACTTACTTTGATAATGGCCTCCGGATCGACAAGAAGTGCCCCCAGCACGGTGCGCTCGGCTTCGACGGAGTGCGGTTGCGATGCGACGGTGGTCGGGGTGGGCGCTGCCATGGGGATGCGATTGTAGTGCCCGCAGCGTTCCCGGCAATCAAACCCGCTTGAAGCCTGCCGAAAATGCGATCCCTTGTGAGTCGAAATTGTGGATGGAGTGTGGATTAACCGACCATCACCATTCAGAGCCCGTTCTCCCGTGCGTAGCGCAGCAGTCCGAAGGCGCTCGGCATATGAACGTGTTTGCAGCCGAGGACCTTCTCGATCGCTTCCGGAACGGTGCATTCATGCACTTCAATCAATTCCGTGTCATCGGGAGGGAGCGGGTCTTTTGTGAGTTTCCGTGCGACGAAGAAGTGATTGACGGAGGGAAACCCCTCGGAGTGGGCAGCCTTGCAGAGAAAGGTGATTTCTTCCGCGCGGTAGCCCGTTTCTTCCTGCAGTTCCCGCATCGCCGCAACCTTCGGATCCGGTTCCTTATTCACCCGGCCCGTCGGGAGCATCCACACGTTCTCCTGAAAGAACGGGCGGAATTCCCGGATGAGCACGACATTTCCTTTCTCAGTGATGGCGATAATGTGCGCGGTATCGCAACGGTACACGCGGGCAATGTGCTTCACTTTTCCGTTCGGGAGCGGCGCCTCTTCCTCCATCACGCGCCAGCCGTGGCCTTTGTAGAGTTCCTGCGGAGAAAAGGGGGGATCAGCCATGTGATCCCCAGTGTATGCCTTTTCATCCTCAATCTGTAGCCGGGGTTCATGAACCCCGGCTGCGAGAAAACTACTGATCAAACAATCTCCGCCGCCTTCCGGACTTCCTTTTCCAGTTTCTCGAGCAGCTTCGGTTGCTCTGCGAGAATGAGACAGGCGGCTGCGCGTCCCTGCCCGAGGGCATCTTCGCCATAGCGGAAGTGCGTACCGGATTTCTCGATGATGCCGTATTTGACCCCCAGATCCAGCAGGTCACCTTCCCGATTGATGCCCTTGGCGTAGAGAATGTCGAACTCGGCCTGCCGGAACGGCGGAGCGATCTTGTTCTTCACGACTTTGACGCGTGTGCGGTTGCCGACAATCTCCTGATCCCCCTCGCCCTTTTCCATAATCTTGTCGATCCGGCGCACATCCAGGCGGACGGAGGCGTAGAACTTGAGGGCATTGCCGCCGGTGGTGGTCTCGGGATTGCCGAACATCACGCCGATCTTCATGCGCATCTGATTGATGAAGATGATGGAGCAGTTCGACTTGCTGACGATGGCCGTGAGTTTGCGCAGTGCCTGGCTCATCAGGCGGGCATGCAGGCCCAGATGGCTGTCGCCCATCATTCCTTCGATTTCCGCACGCGGCGTCAGGGCCGCAACGGAGTCCACGACGATCAGATCGATGCCGCCCGATCGCACCAGTGTCTCGGTGATCTCGAGCGCCTGTTCGCCGTCATCGGGCTGCGAAACCAACAGAGCGTCGATATCCACGCCGATCTTCTTGGCGTACTGCACGTCCAGCGCATGCTCGGCATCGATGAAGGCGCACTTGCCACTGCGTTTCTGCGCCTGTGCGATCACGTGGAGCGCGAGGGTGGTCTTGCCGGACGATTCGGGACCGTAGATCTCGATGACGCGTCCCTTGGGAATGCCGCCGCCGAGCGCGATGTCGAGTGATGTGGCGCCGGTGGGGATGCACTCGATCTTCACGGCGTGTTCCGCGCCCATAAGCATGATGGCTCCGGCGCCGTACTGTTTTTCGATCTGTGCGAGTGCGACTTTGAGCGCTTCATCCCTCGGATTTTTGGATGCTGCGTGCGTCGTTTCCTTTGTCGGGGTGGTCATATCGGCTTTGGTAGCTGTTGCTTTCGTCATGGTATTGATGGGGAAGGAGAGGAGAAAGGTGTAAATTCGTACACCAAGGTAGCTCCACAGGAATTACATTTCAAAGAAGTTCCGTTGCATATTCAGTATTTCGTTGTGGTGTATAGATGTACACCTTATTTCGAGAGTTCCTTGGCGAGAGAGACCCGTCTTCGCCCTGCGGGCTTCGACGGGCAAGTGATCTTCATCACTTCGAAAGTTCTTTGGCGAGAGAAATAATCTTCGCCACCTCAGCCCGGTTGATGGGCTCGTCAGGTCGGAAACGGTTCAGGGGATTGCCGGAAGCATCCATATCGCCGGAAACCAGTTCGAGGTACGTTGCCATGGCAATGGCGCGAGCGAACGGATGAGAAGAGGGGACATCCGTATAGGATGTCTCGGCTTTCGGACCCGTCGGAATCCCCAGCACTTCAAGGAGCGTCTGGATCACCGCTCCCCGCGTCGCCGGTTTGTTCACATCGAGAGACGGAGCGAACACCGAGAGCTGCAAAGATTCTGCCTTGGCGACGTACGCAGCCGACCAGGAACCATTGGCGGACTCATTGCGCGGAGGAGGCAGGCCCCGGAGGTCAAATGCCTGGTCGGAGGCTTGCATGGCCATTTTCAGCACTTCGGCATAGGTGATGGCATTCTCGACGCCGAATTCCCCCTTGGGCTTGCCTGTGTCGTCCGCATAGCCTGTCGCGATCTTCTCTTC
>JAUSKD010000027.1 GCA_030647195.1 Candidatus Peribacter sp.
GATCGGCCCCTTCATCGGCGCGGTGGCCGCAGTCTATTTGTATCAGTGGATGGTAAAAGAGTGATGATTTTTGCTCGCATTGAAAAAAAGCCGACCGCTCTGGCCGGCTTCTTCTTCTCTATTCCAGAATTCACAGCGACTTCAGGATCCGCGCAATGGCGACAGCGACTTCACCGCGTGTGAGAAGGCGCTGCGGCTCGAGCGAAAGCCCTCTGTCAGGGAAAAGCTTATAGGCAAATGCGGAACCGACATACGGCGCAAACCAGTCTTCTGCAGAAACATCTGTGAAATTGTGCTGCACATTTTTAGGCAACTGGAAGGCGACCGAAAGCATCTTGAGGAACTCGGCCGTGTTCACCGTATTCGCAGGACGGAAGGTCCCGTCAGCATAACCGCCGATGACGCCTGTTTCGGCCGCCCGGATGATGAAGGGCACGTACCACTCGCCGGGCATCACATCACGAAACTGCGAGGTGCCCTCCTGAGAAGCGATGGATCCGTACCGCGCGAGGAGCAGGAACTTGGCGGCCTCGGCGCGGTTCACAGTCTTGTCGGGCCGAAACGTTCCGTCGGAGTAGCCGCCGATAATCCCCTTGTCGGCCAGCAGATTGGCGGCCTGACCCACTTCATCTTCCAGCTTCACGTCCGTGAACCAGTTGTGCTGACTGTCGGTCGGATTGGTGATGACCTCATCCTCGAAGCCGGCTGGGGGAGCGCCAGTGGTCGTCGATTCCAAGAAGGGCGTCGCCGAAGGGTGTTGGTAAATCGGCTGAAGGGGAGAGCCGGGAGAAGTGGCAGGAGGTGTAACACACTTGCAGTTCTTGGCACATTTCTGTTCGCCCGTGCAGGTCACCGTCCCATTGGGAGCGGAGGGATCGCACTGCTCCGATGCATTGACCACACCATTGCCGCACTCCGCCGAGATCGGAGGCATTGGGGGCATCGGCTGGGGGTAAGGAGAGGGAGAAGGGTTGAAACACTTGCAGTTCCTGTCGCACTTTTGATCGCTCGTGCAGGCAGCCGTCCCGTTCGTTGCGGAGGGATCACACTGCTCACTCGCCTCCAGAGTGCCGTTCCCGCAGGTCGTCACTGCGGAAGAGGGAGACGAAGAGATTATGCACGTGTCGGGCTTGCGGCAGCCGCGCTCATCGAGCCCCCCACTGACGAGTCTGCCATTGGGACAGGAGAGAGGGGTGATGGCAGGGCAGCGCTCGCACCGGGACGTGCAGTAATCCCCATTCTGGGTGTTGCCATCATCGCAATCTTCCCCCGATTCGAGAACTCTGTTGCCACAGCGAGCCGCAGCAGAAGACAGCGAAGAGGATGCAGACTCGCGCCTGCATGCGCCGTTTTCACAACCATGGGGACAGTCGATCGTGGTGAAGTAATTGCACATGGCCGTGGCTCCTTCTTCGCATGTTTCGGCGCAACGAGCTTCTTTCAGAATTCTGCCTTCGCAGTAATCGCGCACGACTGACACCGGTATGCTCCTCTGCTCCTGAGCATCCCATTGAAAGATCTGCGTCCCAGAGACGAATCCGGAATTATAGGGATTCTCCCCATCAGAATCGCTGCATGGCGGCAGAGAAACGGGAGGGAATTGAGGGCCTGATCCCGGCGACACCATTTGCGATCGCAAATGTTGACTATCGGTCGCCCGGAACATTCCGAGCAAAGCAGTAACACTAACGAGCACGCTGAGAAGCGCTATCGTTCGCATGCGATGATTCATGTGTGTATTGGTAAGAATGTAATTATTATAACATTTTATTTTAAAACTGTAAATATGCAGAGATACGCCTGTAATCTGAACCCTGCTCACATTTCATTCAATATCTCATTTCTGATACCGGGGGAATAGAATGAAGTCCGTGCGATCCACTTTCGCTCTCTTCGGCTTCTGTCTGCTCCTCGCGGCCTGCACCTCGCCTTCGGCGGGATTATCCGATTTGACCGGAAGTGCGGCCGTGACTCCTCCCGCCTCTTCACAGCCGGAAGCGGGAGCTTTGGAACAGGTGCCTGCGGAGCTCTCGATCGCGCATTTCGCCGACGTGCGTCTGGAGGGAACCGGCCTCACCCTCGGCGACATTCTGGAAGAGAACACCGCCTACACCCGTTATGCCATCACCTACCTCAGTAACGGACTCACCATCAGCGGCATCATGAATATCCCCAAGGGCAAAGGGCCGTACCCGCTTGTCATTCTCAATCACGGCTACATTGCCCCTTCGGTCTACACCCGCGGCCGGGGACTGAAGCGCGAGCAGGATTATCTGGCAAGACAAGGCTTCGTCGTGCTCCACACCGATTACCGCGGGTTTGCCCAGTCGGACGAAAGCCCCGACGTGCGCGAGGTCTACGACGCCGGTCTGGAGTACGCCATGGATAGCATCAATGCCATCAACGCAGTGCGGGCAGCGAATCTTCCCCATGTGGATGCACGACGGGTGGGCATGCTGGGCCACTCGCTCGGCGGCGGAGTGACGCTGAACATAGCCGTCGCGCGCCCGGATCTGGTGAGCGCATTCGTCCTGTACGCCCCCGTGCACAGTGACGCGTGGGAGAATTTTTCGCGCTGGAGGTCCAAGCGAGATGACGCCGATCGCACGCTTGCAGTTTTAGGCACGCGGGCAGAAAACCCGGATGCCTGGGATGCCCTTTCATCCCTTGCCTACCTCAAAAACATCACATCACCCGTCCTGCTCTTTCAGGGAACGAAAGACAGCGATGTGCCGCCCGCATGGTCTGATTTTCTTGATACGAAGTTGAAAGCACTCAACAAAGATGTCACCTATGTCTCGTATGAAGGCGAGAAGCACGAGTTCATTCCGAAGTGGGAGGATTTCATGAAGCGCACCACCGTATTCCTTCGCGCGCATCTGGCGGTACAATGAGTCCATGCGACTGCGCTTCATCCTCCTCGGCCTCTGCCTGCTCCTGGCAGCCTGCGGGTCTGCCCCGGTGGAACCCATCCAGCAGGATGACGCAGAAGGATCGCAGTCTTCTATGACAGAGGAGCAGGAGATATGGAAAGACCCCATCGATCGCGCGGACGAGCGCGTGACCAAAAAGCCCTTCGGCATCTTCATCACCACGGAGGATTCCCCCGTGCAGCCCGAAAAGTTTACGGGCTACCACACCGGCACGGATTTTGAGCTCCTGCCGGGCGAGGCGGAGCAGGACGTCGTCGTGCGGGCGGCCTGCGCGGGGCCGCTGATCCTGAAACTGTCGGTGAAGGGCTACGGAGGCGTGGCGATTCAGCAGTGCACCTTGAATGGCTCACCCGTCACGGTGCTCTACGGCCACATGGCGCTCTCGTCCATTCAGGCCGCATTCAAGCAGGATCTGTCACCCGGGGAGCAGATCGGAACACTGGGGACGGGCTTCAGCAAAGAAACGGACAATGAGAGAGCGCACCTGCACTTTGCGATCCACCGCGGGGCGGCCGTGGAGCTGAAGGGCTATGTGCAGACAAAAGAGGAATTGGACGGGTGGATGGATGCGGCGACGGTGCTGGGGCTGACATTGTGATAAAATCCCCGCATGGAGAAGGAATCGAATCTTGCGTTCATTGATGGGCAAAACTTGCACCTTGGCACAACGCAGAACGGCTGGAAGGTCGACCATGCGAAATTCAGAACATACCTGAAAGATAAATATCACGTGGATGAAGCCTATTATTTTCTCGGTTACGTTTCGGAAGAACAACAGAGTCTCTACAGCAATCTGCAAAAGGCAGGCTTCATCGTCCTGTTCAAAGAACATATTTCTACCCTGAAAGGCACCAAGAAGGGCAATGTCGATACCGATATCGTTTTCGAAATCATGAAAACAATCATCGAGAGAAAAGATTTCAGCAAAATACTGCTTGTGTCGGGCGACGGCGATTACAAAAAAGTTGTGGATTTTCTGATTCAAAAAGGAATGTTCAAGAAATTACTTTTTCCGCATAGGAAATTCGCCTCCTCTCTGTATAGCAAACTCGGCTCGGAATTATTTGATTATCTGGAAAACCCGGGCATCCAGGCCAAAATTGCATTTACCCTAAAGAAAAGGGCTCCTTAGGCACGGGGCCGTTCGGATCCCAATTCGTATGGATACGCACACATTGTATATCTTTTCCTTGAGCCTCCGCAAGGCGTCTTATCCCCTTTTTGAAGGCACTCTAGAATGAATTAGACGGGTGGGTGGACCCGGCGACGGTGCTGCCGATCCGGTAGGAGGTACACGATGAAAAAGGCCATTGCATGCCCCCGATCTCTGCAGGACAATCTGCCTCCTATGCCAACGAAAGATGCACCCTCTGCCGGACCCGAGGGGCAGGCCGCAACCAAACTCTCTATCGTGGACCGCCTCGCAGCGCGCCTCTGCACGAGTGAAGATATCGCGCGCGAAATCATGGACGATGTCTACGCAGGATTGCAGGTGCACTGCAGCATCCCCGCCGGGTACGCGCACTGTGAGCTTGGTACAGAGAAGAAGGATATCGACCACATGACGGAAGATGATCTGCGTGCGCTCCTTGCTCATCCGTCGGGCACCATCATCAATCCGCACCGCCAGCACCTCGAGGCGATCGAGTTCTTCCAAATGATTCTGGAAGGGCACGAGCTCGTCACCCAAGACCATGATTCTTTGCGGCCGACGGTCGGCGGTTACCTTGTGGGCCCTCCGGGCGTGGGCAAGACACACGTCATGGCGGCGTTCGGTCGTGCTGTTGAGGCCAAGCTGGCCTCCCGCATCGCGAACATGATGCGCGGCTCGAAGGACCTTCTAAAGATCGCTCTGAATGACTACGAAACACAAATGACAACGTACTGTGATACGCGCGGGGCACAACGGGTCGTCCTCACTGCGAAGGGTGACATGCAGATTCAGAAGAATCCGGCAGAGGTTTTTATGCAGAAAGTGGAGGAAATCAAGATGCGCATCCGCAAAAACAGAAACCAGCCGACCGACATGCTTTACCTCAGCTTCAAAGATCTCTGCGAGCTCTCGATGCAACCGGGAACGAGGAAGGACACACTGGATACAATCGCGCACGCGCCCGTCGTCTTCGTGGATGACCTCGACGGGGGAAGCGATCCGGAACATCTCGCGGTGATCCAGCGGCTCATCGAGCAGCGCTATGAACTGGGCCAATTCGGCACCTTCCTTACGACGAACATCGGTCTCGAGCAGGTGGGCGGCGCAGACGAGAATGTCCGCAGGCGCATCCTTTCCCGGTCCAAAGAGAGCTTTGCCGTCCTCGAGTTCAATGAGTGCGAAGATTGGCGCGACAGAGTCAAGCAGCGCAGGATCGGCCTGATCCGGGAAGAAATCCATTCCCGCGTCGCGGCGAAGTATCCGCAATTCACAGAGCAAAAATCGCCTTGAGAATTCGTGCAAACCGCCGCCGACACGCTGTACCTGTGTCAGAACCCTATGCTATCGTCTTCCGCGCCTTGGGGAGTCGCCAAGTGGTAAGGCACTTGCCTCTGGAGCAAGCATTCGGGGGTTCGAATCCCTCCTCCCCAGCCAACCGGAACATCTTGGTCGCTGGCGCACCGCGCGCCAGCCTTTTTGCGCTTCCCACCGCACCGACCTTCCTTGAAGAACCCAGTTCGAGCCGATCTTTTTGAGAAATGTTGGCACCTCCGCCCTGTGAGCATCCGACTGGTATTTTTTGGCTTCCCGACTGGCTGCTATTAATTCCCTGACCGGTTCGAGCCGATCATCTCCTTTCTGTTCGCTGTCTCTGATTTTCTGCTCGATATCCAGCTTGCGGTTGAGCAGCACATTCTTCTTCTGGATATAAGCGTCGCGCTCAATGCCGCCATCCAAGTGCAGATCGAGCAGCTTTCCGAGCTTCGTTTCGATCTCCGCTTTCTCCTGCACAAGACAGCGAACCGCTGCCCGTGAATCGGAAACATCATGTGCCTTCTCTTTGTCGATTTCCGCAAGCATGTTTTCCGCCCACTCGTCGGGCAGCGTCACCTGTTCGACGATCCCGCGCACCTGTTCAAGCAGTGTTTCTTCGCGCAGATATTTCTCGTTACACTTGCCCTTCTTCTTTGTGCAGCGGTAATAGATGTGTCCCTTCTGCCGCTCGGCAGTGATCGCGCAGGTGCATTGTCCGCACGTCATCAGTTCCGCGAAAATGTACTCGTGTTTTCGCCTTCTCTTCTTCCGCGCTCTTCCCGCGATCACTACCTGCACATCGTCGAACAGGTGCTTACTAATGATCGGCTCGTGCGAACCATCGAAAAGTTCGCCCTTGCGCGCAATCATCCCGTAGTAGACCGGATTCTGTAGCAAACGTTGCAAACTGGACACGGAGAGCACGTTTCCCTTGTGGCTGCGCAGTCCAATTTCTGAAAGCGCGTTTCGCAGTGTCCGAAGCGAATGTGCGCCAGAGGAAAAGAGTGTGAACGCCTGACGGACGAGCGGCGCACGCACTGGATCAACTGCAATCAGCTTCGTTTTCAGATCATTCACGTAGCCGATGGGAGCAAGCGAAGGCCACTCGCCACGATGCAGCTTCTGACGAATGCCACGCTTCACGTTCTCGCTCAAATTATCCACGTAGTACTTGCTCTGCCCGAAGGCGATATTGAGCATGAACTTCCCCTGCGGCGTGCTCTCAAACCAAAAGCTGCAGAATTTGAGATCCTTGAGTGCTCCCGTGTCCAGCAGGTAGATGATCTTTCCTCCATCAACGCTATTGCGCGCAAGGCGGTCAGGGTGCCACGACAAAATACCCTGTGCTTCTCCTTTCTCGATCCGTGCCAACATTTCGGCGAAGACGCTTCGCCCCGGTTCTTTTGCGGTTTTCGCCTCCTCGAAGGAGGCGACGATTTCCAGCTGCTCTTTTTCTGCAAGGTCGCGCAGCTCTTTTAGCTGCGCCTCGATTGAGAGGATCTGCCGATCCTCGGACTCCGACGATTTACGGGTATAGATGAAGTACTTCATGGAAGCATGAAAGGGAAAAATCGAAAAAATGTGTGTGCGGCGCGTGCATCGGCACGCGGCAAGGAAGGTCGGTGCGGTGGGAAGCGCAAAAAGGCTGGCGCGCGCTGCGCCAGCGACCAAGATGTTCCGGTTGGCTGCAGTTGCTGAACAAAATCCGAACGGAACTGGGCTGAACGACCGGCGGCGGCCGCAAAACTTCGCGCGCCCGGCCGCCGCCTGTCCTGAACGCAGTTGAAGGGCCGCACTACCGAACGGCTGGCCGTTTCCAGAAAACCGCAAAAGAACCGGCTTGCCCGGCGTAGCCTTGGCGAAGACGGGACAAAAAGATCGGCTCGAACAGGATTCTTACCGCACACACATTTTTTCGATTCCCATGGAAATGACGTGAGGAAAGTCATTCGCGATTATCATAGCATGATGCGTCGGCTCGCTCCCGCTCGCTTAAGTTACGGCGGGCAGGCGATCTTCACTTCATGAGTTCTTTTGCCAGCGCGATGATCTTCGCGACTTCCGCGCGGTTGATCGGATCATCGGGACGGAAGCGGTTGAGTGGCTTTCCCTCCGCGTCAAGGTCGCCCTGGACGAGGCCGAAGAACGTCGCCGCGGCGATGGCGTTCGTATAGGGATGATCCTTCGGCACGTCGTCGTAGCTCGCGGGCGTATTCCCGATCGTGATGTCGAGGACTTCGAGCAGTGTCTGGATCACCGCACCGCGGGTCGCGGGCTTCGTCACGTTGAGACTCGGAGGGAAGACCGTGATCTGCATGGTTTCCGCCTGCGCGATGTAGGCCGAGGCCCAAGTGCCCTTGGCGGAAGTGTTACGGGGTGGGGGCAGACCTCGCAGGTCGAAGACCTGGTTAGAAGCCTGCAGGGCAATTTTCAAGACCTCCGCGTAGGTGATGGGATTATCGACGCCGAATTCCCCCTTGGGTTTGCCCGCTTCGTCCGCATACCCCGTCGCGATCTTTTCTTCTATGACATAGGACACGTACGGCGCGTACCACTCGTCGAGAGAGACATCGGCGAAAATGACGGGGACATCCCCGAGAATGGCAAACAGCTTGCCACGCCGGGCGGCGATGACTTCGAGGGAGGAGTTCATCCCAAGAGGCTTCGCGGCGGGAGACTCCAGAGCGGCCGCCACCTGTGCCTTCTCGCGCTCAGCCAGTCGTTCCGCACGACGCTTCGTGTTCGTCTCCTGCTCTTCCTTGAGGGAGCGCTGTGCCTCCTCCAAGGCGACCTCCACCGCGGCGGCGTGTTCCTGCTCCTGTTCCAGAGCTCTGGCGTAGCGCTCCTCGCGGTGCAGGGCATACTTCTTCTGCAGTTCCTCCTGCTCTTTCTGGCTTTGGGCGATGTCTGCCTCGTGCTCTTTGATCCGCTGTGCGATCCGATCCTCCCGCTCCTTCGCCGCTTTCTCCTCGCGGAGCTCTTCCTCCTTCTCCGCCAATATCTGATGCGCGGTGCGTTGATCCTGCTCCTTGAGCCGCTCCTCCCGGCGCGCGCGATTTGCATCCTGCTCCGCCTGTAGCGCCTCCCGTTCCGCGAGCAGGTCGGCCTGCTGCTCAGCAAGCTGCTCTTCCTGAAGCGCGAGAGCCTTGGCATAGCGTTCCTCGCGGTGCAGTTCATATTTCTTCTGGAATTCTTCCTTGCTCTTCTGGATCAAGGCAACGGCGGCTTCGTGCTCTCTAATCCGTTCAGCGATCCGTTCCTCCCGAGTTCTCGCTTCCTGTTCCTCACCGGCCTTTTGGTCTTCCTGCGCCATGAGTCGTTGGCCCTCCTGCCGCTTGCCCTCGAAGCGGGCGAGAATCGTCACTCGGGCCTGCGCTACGCGCTCTGCCATCTGTGCGGGACTGCCGCGATGGCCGCCTGCGCCTCCTCCCGCCTGCGCGCTTGAAGACGACGAAGTGGGCCGTGCCGAGGAGGGCCGCCAGTCGGTGGAGACGGAATAGTTCACCGTCCCGCAGGAGGAAGTGGTGGAGCAATTGAAGACAATCCAGCCGATATTCTCGCCCCAGGCGTAGCCCGCAAAATCGCCGGCGGAGCCGATCGTCACGCCGCCATTCGTCGGTGCGAACTGAATCCACCCGAGGTTCTCGCTCCAGGCGTTCCCGCCCAGCGCCCCCTCGCCATCGTTCGTGACCTTGTAGTCCACCGTGCTACAGGAGCTTGTGTTGCTGCAGTTCAACGAGATCCACCCGACGGTCTCCCCCCACGCGTAGCCGGAGAGTGCGGTATCCGTGACATGAACGTTTCCTTCTGTCGAGCCGAAATCGATCCACCCCGCATTCTCGCTCCATGCGTAGCGGTTCGTGGCGTCAATCGTTCCATCAGTAGCGGATGCAAACACACGTGGCAGGACAGAGAACCCCATCGTGACCAGTGCCGTGAGAGACAAGACGCCTCGCAAACGGATATGCTTCCCACACATGACGGATACTCTAGCAAAGACACAGGAATTCGCCAGAGCATTGCAGCCTAGTACTCGAGAGAGAGAGAGAGAGAGAGAGAGAGAGAGAGAGAGAGAGAGACGGAAAGCTGTCTTCAATTTCCAGAATCTTCACGCCGCATACCATGCTTGCCGGAGACGCAAGAGAACGAGCGACCAGGCGGCCATCTTGGAAGCGAACCTGGAGCCGGAACTCATCCGGCTGGAGGAAGAACTCCAAACCCGCGCCTGGCGGCCGTCGCCTTCCACGGCATTCGTCGTCACCAAGCCCAAAATCCGGGAAATCTTCGCGGCTCCGTTTCGCGACCGCGTGGTGCACCATCTGCTCTACAATTACCTTGTTCCCGTCTGGGAGCCGAAGTTCATTCACGATTCCTACGCCTGCCGGACCGGCAAAGGCACGCACCGGGCAACCGTGGAACGTTTGCCGAAGTTTCTCCGGAGCGTGACCGCGAATGGGCGGAGGAACGCGTACTGCTTCCAAGGTGACATCCAGAGCTTCTTCACGTCCATCAGCCATGAGATTCTCTTTACGCTGATCGCCGGACACGTCCGCCATCCCGCTCTGCTGTGGCTCGCAAAGACGATCATCTTCCATGATGCGGCGGCGAACCACGTCAAACACGGGCAGGTCAGTCTCTTTGACTTGGTCCCGCCGGGGAAATCTCTCTTTCATGCGCCGCCGGGGAAAGGACTCCCCATCGGCAACATCACGAGCCAATTCTTCGCGAACGTCTATCTGAACGAACTCGACCAGTTCGTGAAGCACCGGCTCAAGGCGAAGTATTACCTCCGGTACGTGGATGATTTCCTGCTGCTCCACGAGGATGCAGACGTTCTCAATCGCTGGCGGGAGCGCATCGACGTGTTCCTCCGCGAACGGCTGACTCTCACGCTCCATCCGCGCAAGCAGCGGATCTTCCCGGTCCGCCAAGGCATCGACTTCCTCGGCTACGTCGTCTGGCCGAATCACATATCGAGCCGCCGCCGCGTGGTGCATGCGCTCAAGAACAAGCTCTGGCACTTCAACCGGCGCATCCAGCGGTTGAACATGGAGCATCCGACCACGCTATGGACGCCGGAACTGTGCGGGCAGTTCTCCCACATGTTCGCCGCCGTCAATTCATACTATGGCCTGTTCAAGCATGTCGATACGTTCCGCCTGCGGCGGCATATCTACGAAAAGCACTTCGGCGTTCTGCAGGCGTACCTCGAACCGGCGGACAAGCGGTACAGCCACTTCACGTGGAAGGACGGATGAAAGCCCCGCTCTTTCCTGGGGAAGAACGGGCGGGGCGAAGGGCAGAGACGACCAGGGGCGGAACACGGCACGAAACCGGTTGTCGTTGTTGACGTTGTTGTTATTGAAGTTCGAGCAGGCGTTGTTCCCGGCTATCCGCGCGTTATTGTTGTTGTTCTGCTCGGAGAGCCACTCACTACCCGTCGAAGCCATCCACTGGGAGGATCTCCGGATACCGACCCGCGCCGGAGCGCGGTACGGCATCCTGGCGAACGATCCATGACGCAGAGCATCACGGGGGATGACCGTCGTCTCAAAAGGGCGCGCTCCCGTCCCGCGCGTGCGGGGCGGAATTCCGGCCCGCCACGGCGTTCGTGAGCGCCGTGGCCCATTTCAGGATTTCATCCAGCCGCCGATCATGCGGCCGATTTCGTCGCTGTACTTTGAAAGAACTTCGTACTTCTGCATGCCGATGACCTTCAGATCATACGCCAGCCTGGTGTACACGCGAAGCCTTTCCAGCCGCGCACTCGCAAGCTGCAAGGCGGGGCGCTTGTCCGCTGCTCCGTTGGCTTCGATGATCGCATCCAGCAAATCCAGAGACATGTCTTTCATCTGCTGTCCGAGGCTGAATTTGTGCTCACGGGGGAAGTTATGAGTCTCGCGGAAGAAACGGAGCGTGAGATCGTAGGCCTTCTGGAAGATGATCAGATGGGCATATTGGGCCATGCGACTCGCAGAATACGCGCCTTCAGCGGCACGTGCCGCAAAACACGACGGAGCATTCCGATCTTCCGCTTCATTCGGCCGCATTCCGCACCGCGTCGCGGAGGATATCCTTCCAGGATGCCCCGAGCGAATGGTCCAGCATCACGGGCATTTCCTCGTCAACATCCTCGAAATGGACCATGGATCGCAGAGAAAGCATCACATTGAATGTTGCCCCGTACTTCCGCGTGCTCATCTCCATCAACTGCTTGAGCGAAAGACGGTCGCGCAGGATGGCGGCAAGATCGATGTAATCGCGCAAGGTCGCGCGATGCGTAATCGCCAGCATCTTCATGAGGGCGATGTCGACGATATCCGCCATTTCGATAGAGCCTGCTGTCACCGAAGGCGACACGAGCGGATAGCGATACCCCGCGATGAAGCTTACTTTCACACCCGTGATTTCCGCATGAATGGTCCGCGCATCCGTGTCGCGTATAAGGAGTCCCGGAAAACGGTCCAGCCACGCGCGCATCGGCTCGATATCTGTACTTTGCGAGAAGAAATCGAAATCCTGCGATTCGCGGTGCCCCAGCTGCAGCGCCAATGCCGTGCCGCCTGCAAGGTAGAACCCCTGCGAGCGAATGAGAGTTGACTCGCGCTGAAAAACATCCCACAACTCCCGCTGCGGCTGCCGGAGAATTTCGAGATGCAGATCAGACATAGGATATGAGGACGTCATCCGGGATCGAGCGAAAAAATACGCACTCGGCGAAGGCTTTCCCTCTCTTCGTCCACTGACCCTTGAGCGGATGTTCAACGGCATCAATGATCCGCTCTCGAGGGACAGACCGCTTCAGCGCCTGCCACTCCTCCCACGTGCCGAGATTGAGGACGCGGGTGACATACGTTTTCTCCGGCGTATCGGCCCCTGCGACCCACCGTAGTCCAACTTGTGGCTTCATATGTACATTATACCGGGTTTTGACCTAAGAATCGAGAAAATTTTTGCCGCCGGCCGCGCTCGAAGCGCGGGTAAGATAATCAGATGAGCCAAATACTCAGATGACCAAGAGACGACTCAGGGGCGGAACACGGCACGAAACCGGTAGCCGAGGTAGACGGTGCCGCCATTGAAGCCCGAGCAGGCGCCGAACCCGGCTAGCCGCGCGGTATAGTTGTAGTTCTGCTCGGAGAGCCACTCATATGCGTTGGTATTGCTCAGGTCCATG
>JAUSKD010000034.1 GCA_030647195.1 Candidatus Peribacter sp.
TGCCGATCCTGCTCGGGCTCGCTCTCATCACCGCCGGCAGTATTCTGGTCGCCGCACATAAGGAAATCGCGCGGCTCTTCACATGAGCGAACACCTGCCCGGTTTTGGGTGGCGCAGCCGGTTCCGTTGCCACGAGAAAGACATCCTCCAGGCCTTTCGCGCAACCGGACTGGGCATACGGGCCCTCTTGTCGGACATGGAAAAGGAAGAAAGCCCGGAACCTCTCGCAGCCGCCCATCTGGCCGACCGCATCCGGGAACAACGCGAGCTGGTGCGGCAAGTCATCCTGAGAAAACAATGGAAACGCGCAAAGCATCTCTTGCACATCAACGCTCGCCTGCGTCAGCGGTTCCTCGACCTGATCGGGCGTACAGGACTGCCCGTAAACCTGTACGCCCTGCGGTGCAAAAGTTTCGGCGGCTCTGCGTCGATGTCCTAAAGGCCGCCTAGTTGAGCTCGTACGTCAGGGTGACCGTGACGGTAATATCCTGTTCGCCGGTTGGAACGGGAACGGATTCCATCATGGCCCCTCCTGCCCGATCGAGTGCGATGTTCGCCTTCGCATAGGGCATGGGAGGTGAGTAGCCGCCTCCTTCCGAGAAACCCTTCAGTCTCTTCAGGCTCTTGCCTAATTCCGCTGCCAGTTTTTGCGCCTTGGCTTCTGCTTTCGCAATCGCCTTCTCGCGCGCCATGGCCTGCAATTTCTCGGGATCATCGATGGTGAAATCCACGCCGCCGATCTGATTGGCTCCGGCGGCGGTCACGGCGGAGAGAATCGCGCCGATCTTGTCCAGATCGCGCACTTTCACATGCAGGCTCTGGTTCGCCTCGAATCCGCGCGGGATCTGCTGACCATCCTTCCAGTCGAACGCGGGATTGAGCGAGAGAGAATCCGTAGAGATATCCTTGTCCTCAATGCCATCCTTCTTCACGGCGTCGATCACCTCTTGCATCCTGTCCGCCAGAAGTTTGATCGCCTGCTGCGCGCTCGATTGCCGGCCCGTCTGCACGCCGAAGCTCACCACGGCGATATCGGGCGGAGCGGAGACTTTGCCATCGGCATCCACCGAGATGACCATCGGCGTGAAATCCTTTTGCTCGATGATTTTTCCGGTGAGGTAGAACCCGCCGGCGAGAAGGACGAGCACAACGCCCACCCAGCAGGCCGGCTTGTGAGAGGAGCAACACGTATCTTCCATGAGAACAGGGGGAAAAGAGGTCACATGATAGCAGCAGTGCGGCCCCCGGAACAGAGTGAGGGTGAGGGCTTGCCGAAGCGATCAGTGATTACTTCCGCGCAGAAACATAGTGCGCGAACCCGTCCTGTTCCAGCCGGTGCACCAGCGCGGGTCCGCCACTCTCGACAATCGCACCCGCGAGCATGACGTGCACATGGTCCGGCCGAAGGATGGAGAGAAACCGGATGTTGTGTGTGACCAGCACTGCGGCAAACAACGGCTGACGATGACGCAGATGCTTCAGCCCCTCGGCGACCACCTTGAGCGCATCCAGATCGAGCCCGGAATCCGTCTCGTCGAGCAGGGCGAGCTTCGGTTCCAGGACAAGCAGCTGCAGGATTTCGAGTTTCTTTTTCTCCCCGCCCGAAAAACCATGATGCACCGAACGGTCTTCCCATGCGCTATCCACTTTAAGCAGGGCCATTTCCTTCGTCAGACGGTCATGAAATTCGAGCGGTGTGAATGGCTTCTTCTGCGCCGTGAGCGCGGCAAAGAGAAAATTCTTGATACTCACCCCGGCTATCTCGCGCGGGTGCTGAAATGCCAGAAAGAGCCCCGACTGTGCGCGTTCATTGGGAGGGAGGTTGAGGAGGTTCTTGCCGGAAAACCGCACGGTGCCCTTCGTCACATCCACGGCAGGGTGCCCCATCAGCGCATGGACGAGGGAGGATTTTCCGGCGCCGTTCGGCCCCATGATCACATGCAACTCGCCGGGGCGCACATCGAGCGAAAACCCGCGCACAACCTCCTTGCCCGCAACCGAGACGTGCAGAGCGTGAACGGAGAGGAGCGGGCGACGTAACATAGAAAAATAATTTTACATTCTACATTCTACATTCTACATTTGATTCATGCCCAAAATCACTTTTCTCGTAAACGGTCAGGAAAAACCCGTCGATGTCGCGTCTGAAGAAACAATCCTGCAGGCGGCACAGGCCAATGGCATCCCCATGGAGAGCGCCTGCGGCGGCAACGGATTCTGCATGACCTGCAAGTGCCATGTGCGCAAGGGCGCGGAAAACCTGAGCCCGCCGAATGAACGCGAAGAAGCCATGGGCATGAGCGGCGATGAGCGGTTGGGCTGCCAGGCTCTGATCAAAGGAGACGCGACAGTGGAGTTGGAAGGCGCCTGATTACACGCGTGCAAGTGCCGAAATCTTTTCTTTAACAGATTGGTCGTACGGCTCCAGCCGGTTGATGCGTCGATAGACCTCTTCGGCTTTGTCGGCATGGCCCAGCTGCAGGTAGCACTCCGCGAGCAGGTGGAGCAGCGTCGTGTCGCGGTTCAGCCGCACAACCGCCTTCTCGAGGAGCGGTGCTGCTTCTTCGAAACGCTTTGCGGCGATGCAGGCCCGTCCCAGCGCCGCCGTGCGTTCGGGAGATTTGGGATCGCGGTTGAGCGCATCCTGATACGAATGACAGGCCTCGACATACTTGGCCTGCCTGTAGTACGAAAGCCCGAGGTTGGCGAAGTAGGAAACATCATCCCGGTGCTGCAAAAGCTCGCGGTACATGGCCTCGGCCTTGTGATCGCGGTCCGTGAGAAGGTAGAGCTTGGCCAGCTGCGCCTGCACGTCGAACGCTTTGGGATTGATGGTGAGTGCCTGAATGTAGAGGCGTTCTGCGTCGTCAAATTTGCTCTGCGCCACCGCTTTCTCCGCATCGCGCGTGAGGGAGCGCACCTGCTGCATTTCGATGGCCGATACGCGCGGACTCTTGCGCGGCTTGTCGATCCTGGTCTCTTCCAGAATCACCGCCCCACGTTCCCCGGCAGACTCGGTCCGCTGGCAGATCCCCCGCACAAAACGACGGACCGCATGGTGGCGAACGAGGACACGACCGCCCAGAATCAGGCAGATGCCGAAGAGAGAGCCGAAGAGAACGTACACATACACCATAGTAAATACCGCAGGATGCGGCGAAGGAGGCTAGCATCCGTTCAGGATGCGGGCAAGGAAAGGGTCAAGGAAACTTTTCACGAAACGCGCATGCCGAACCGTTGCACGATCAGGCCCCGGTGGGCGTTGGTATGCAGGCCGGAGGCAAGCTCGTGCAGAGCCTGCACGGAAGGGAGCGACGACGGCGACTGTTCGCGCAGAGCCAACGCGAGGTGCAGGAGCATCTGATCCGCCTCCGTTCCGCGCTTGAGGAGGGGATCCAGGATCTGCAGCCGTTCCTTGAAGGAATGCGTGCGCCAGAACGACACCGCCTTGGAGTGAACCAGCCGGTGAGAGCGCAGCGCCTCGGGGTCTGTCTTGAGTGCGTGCGCGATGCCGGGTGCCCCCTGCGCGAGATGCAGGATGAATTGCCGATCCTCGTCCTCGACCCCTTTGAGGAGCGGGGCGAGCTCGCGATGCGAGAGCGGATGGAAACGGATCACGCGCATGCGCGACACAATGGTGGAAGGCAACGAAGAGAGTGCCTGCGTCGTAAAGACGAACACCAGAGAGGCGGGAGGTTCCTCCAGAATCTTGAGAAGGGCATTCGCCGCTTCGGTCTGCAGCCGCTCCGCCGACCGGATGATGCAGCAGCGATACTGCCCCGAGGCGGTTTCCTGCAGGCGTTCCTGAAGCGAACGGATGTCGTCGATGCCGATGGTGTCGGTCTTCACGCCCTTCTTCTCGCGCACCTGCTGCGGGGCATTGGACGTCTGCGCGATCACCGCCCAATCCTCGCACTGATCGGCAATCCAGAGTTGGTCGAGGATGAACAGATCGGAGTGCATCATCCGCTCGCAGTCGTGTGCCGTGCGCTCGAGCGCTTCGGGCGGTTGCCCGGCGGACAGAAGCTCCGTGGCAAACCACCGTGCCAGCGTCATCTTGCCCAGGTGTCGCGGCCCCGCGAAAAGATAGGCATGGCTCACGTTGCCGGTCACCAAATCCTGCTCCAGCTCGGCGCGGATCGCATCATGACCGACGATGGAATGGGGACGGGGCATGGGGAATCATGATAGCACTGCCGGAAACGGCGCTCACATCCCTTTCCCGTGGCACTTCTTGTATTTCTTGCCGCTGCCGCACGGACACGGGTCGTTGCGGCCCACGTGATCCACTTTCAGAGCTTTCACGGCGGCAACCGGCTTTGCGGGAGCTCCCGGCTGATTCGAAATGAGGGAGACGCCGCTCTCTGATGTCTGGCTCGCGACACCCGTCTTCTCCAATTCACCCGCAATCTGATCCGCGTTGGTCTGCAGGTTCTGGAGCTCCTCCTGTCGTTCCTCCAGCACGACACGCGCCGCGAATTGCGCGAAGTCGACCTGCAGCAGCGTGCGGACGATCGTGGAGTCGATGGTGGCGATGAGCGCACTGAACCGCCGGAATCCCTGATCCTTGTACTCGATCAGGGGATCGCGCTGGGCGTAACCGGCGAAGGCCACCTGTTCGCGCAGATGCGACATGTCGTCGATGTGATCCATCCAGTGTGTATCGATGGACCGAAGTGTGATGATGCGTTCCGCCTGCGCGACGGTTGCGGGCTTCTCCTCTTTGCACTTTGCCTCGTAGAACGACTGCACAAGTTGTACGAGAGCCGTCGTCAGCTCTTCGCCCGTGGTGAAGGATTGCAGTTTCTTCTCTGTGGCGACTTCGGCGAAGGCCGGATGCAATCCGGACAGGGTCTCTGCGATTTCTTTCACATTCCATTCGCTGGGATCGATGCTGGTTGCGTGAATGGCGGAGAGTGTCTGAATTTCTTTTTCAATCGCCGAGAGGATGTCTTTGTGCAGGGGCTGGGCTTCCACGGCTTCTTCGGTGACGGAGTCGGCTTCGGCAAGGCGTACCAGGATCTTCTGACGCCGCTCGTAGATGATCTGACGGTGCTTGTTCATCACGTCGTCGTACTGCACCACGTGGCGGCGGATGTCGAAGTTGTGGCCTTCCACCTTCTTCTGGGCACCCTCGATCGAGCGCGACACCATGCCATTTTCGAGTGGCACGTCATCGGGAACCTTGAGGCGCTCCATCATGGACTTCAGACGGTCCCCGCCGAAGAGGCGCATAAGGTCGTCTTCCATAGAGACGAAGAATTGGCTCTCTCCCTGATCGCCCTGACGACCGGAACGGCCGCGCAACTGGTTGTCGATGCGCCGCGCCTCGTGCCGCTCGGTACCGAGGATGCAGAGCCCGCCGATATCGGCCACTCCCGCGCCCAATTTAATGTCCGTTCCACGACCGGCCATATTCGTCGCAATGGTCACGGAGCCCTTCTGGCCCGCTTGTGCCACGATCTCGGCTTCCTTTTCGTGATGCTTGGCATTGAGCACCTGATGCGGGACCTTCTCCTGCTCGAGGAGCGCGCTCATGGCCTCTGATTTTTCGATGGACGTGGTGCCGATGAGGATCGGCTGCCCCTTCGCATACTTCTCCTGTGCGATCTTGGCCACCGCCCTGAATTTCGCCTCCACCGTGCGGTAGATCGCATCCGCCTTGTCGTCGCGGATCATGGGCTTGTTGGTCGGGATGATGATCACTTTGAGCTTGTAGATCGTTTCGAATTCCTCCTCCTCGGTCTTGGCTGTCCCCGTCATGCCGGCGAGCTTCTTGAAGAGACGGAAGTAATTCTGGAAGGTGATGGTGGCGAGGGTCTTCGATTCGCGCTGCACCTCGACGTTCTCTTTGGCCTCAATCGCCTGATGGAGCCCGTGGCTGTAGCGGCGGCCTTCCATCAGACGCCCGGTGAATTCATCCACGATGATGATTTCGCCCTCCTTCACCACGTAATCCACGTCCCGCTGATACATGGCGTGCGCGCGGAGCGCCTGCTCGATGTGGTGGACCTCGGCAAAGCCCTTCTCGGTGTAGATGTTCTCGAGCCCGAGCAGCTGCTCCATTTTCTTCACGCCCTCCTCGGTGAGGACGGCAGTCTTCTGCTTTTCATCTTTGTTGTAGTGGGTGTTCTCTTCGAGTTGCCCGACCAGAAGCGAGTACTGGCGGTACTTGTCGGTGGATTCTTCGGCGGGCTGACTGATGATGAGCGGCGTGCGAGCCTCGTCGATCAGGATCGAGTCCACTTCGTCCACAATCGCATAGTGGAGACCCCGCTGCACCTGGCGGTTGAGGGAGGTCACCATGTTATCGCGCAGATAGTCGAAGCCGAATTCGTTGTTCGTGCCATAGGTGACGTCGCAGGCGTAGGCCTCTTTGCGCTCGTCGTTCGATCGCTCGTGGACAATGGTGCCGACGGTGAGGCCGAGCGCTTCGTAGAGCATGCCCATCCATGCGGCATCACGCTTGGCGAGGTAGTCGTTGACCGTCACCACATGCACTCCTTTGCTCTCGAGGGCATTGAGGTACACGGGCAGGGTGCAGACGAGCGTTTTTCCTTCTCCTGTCTTCATCTCGGAAATATTCCCCTGGTGCAGCACGATGCCACCCAGCACCTGCACGTCGAAGGGCACCATGTCCCAGACGAAGGTTTGCTTGCCGATCGTGAGGGACTTGCCTGATGCCTTCAGGAGTTCACACGCGCGGATAACGGCGGCAAAGGCTTCAGGAAGAAGTGCATCAAGCGACTCGCCCTTCGCGATGCGCTCTCTGAATTCCTGCGTCTTTTTGGGGAGTGACTCAAGCGTGAGTGCACGGATCGCATCGGTCGCACACTGCTGCTTCACGAGCGCGACGATCGGCCGCAGCTTCTTAAGCTCCTTTTCGTTGGGATCGCCGAGGAACTTGTTCAGGAAATCGATGACGCCCATGCAGGATCAGCGTAGCAGAGAACGGGGCATGAACCTCTAGTTTTTCGCTCCCAAGTTCTCTCTGCATTCCTTTTCGCATATGCCGGAAACACAAGGGATCACCATCACCGTTTACATGCTCCTTTCTCACATCCCTTCGGACAAATATACGTTGTGTTCGTTGATGCTCCACTGGCTCCGCAATACCATTCGTAAACCTTTCCGAGGTAGCAGGAGTCGGTTCTGGAGTCGTGCCCGGTCGGACCCGTGTGATCCTGTGTGGTGCCTTTTTTGTAATAATCCAATCCGCCATCGCTATCCGTACAGACAGCATTGGAGCATGGATGGCTTTCCTCCGGCTTTGGGGTAGAGGCACACTTCGCCCAATCGTCGCACGTTCTTGTTTGCCTGCCGTTGATGCACAGGGACCAATCGCTGCAATACCATTGCGAACCGCAGGATGGATCCATTGTAGGATTTTGGGCTGCACGATACTGCGATCCTTTTATGCACGCGCCGTTTTGACATCCATCCGGACAATGGAAGATTTGAGAATGCAAATAGGGCCTGCCTCCCCGGTAATCCTCAAAGTTATACTGCTCATACAGATAGTCACCAAAACAGAAATCCGGCTTTTCCGTATACGCTGAAGATGTATTGACGTATCGCACTTTTCCGAATGTGTAGAAATCTTTTCCGGCATCTGTATCCCCAAGGCTGATCGCAAGATTGTTATATTCAGGCCGGCATGTCTCGCTTTCGACCGGTTTTGTGGCGCTGTCTCCACACTTGTTCAGATCAGTGCAATTTCTTGCATGCTTTTTATCGGAAGTACACACGCTCCAATTGGAGCAAGACCAGTTTGACCTGCAGGAAGAACTGACAGAAGGATTTTGCATCGCGTCAGAGAAAGATCCCCTCACGCATGCTCCGCGGGCGCAACCATCGATACATCGAACCATGTGATAGCCGATCGTCCCGCTCGGGTTACAAAATTTTTCGTACAGCGTGTCTCCCACGCAAACATCCGGGCTGCAAAAATGTCCCGAGGCGGGAGAAACCCTGCATTTGTCCACTGAATAGAGTACGGAGACATCGGTGGTCGTGGCTTCACCTGCCGTGAAATAGTCCAATCCCGCATCGGTTTCCGTGCAGGAATAGGGTGGTGCAACGGACGGCGAGCATGACCGGCTTTCGGTCAACGTTGAGCCTTTGGGACACTTATTCGCTGTATCGTGGCACACTCTTGTTTGAACACCACGGATACAGAGATCCCAATTGTTGCATCCCGCGGAGCAGAGCAGACTCTCAAAACTATTCACCGGAGCTGAGGACCGGGAAGATGATCCGCATGTGAGCGGACCGCAGCCCGTGCGGCAGCCGTTCGTGAAGACCGGATTCAGGTACCGGCAATTGGCGGTCGGGGCTTGGCAGAGCAGCTGCCTGCAGGAAGCCACGGACGAATAGGACGAAACTGCTACGGAGCTAAAAGCGGAACTGGCAGAAGATCTGACGGAGGAAATGGAGGAAGCGACACCGGCAGAAGACGCAACACTCGATGCCGGAGATGCGTCCACAAGTGTGAAGGAGTTGCTGGAACCCGAAACGCCGCTTGTGACGGCAACAAGCACTTTCATTTGGTATCCCGCATATGAATTGATGCCGTATGCTTTCGATGAAGGGATGGTCCACGCATACGTACCGGCCGAGGCGAGAACAGAGTTTCCCGGAGCGATTTGCAACGATCTGTTTCCGCTTGGAGAAGTGAGGTTCATCACAATTCCAACCTTTGCATCACCGGGAAATCCCGTCGCGGTCCACGTGATGTTTTTTGTTTCGCCGACCTTCCAGGTCTCTCCGCCGACTGGCGCAGTGACCGCGATGGATTGACCTGCAGTCGCGTCCACAAGCGTGAAGAAGTTGCTTCTGCCTACAACCCCGTTCGAGCCAACGGTATACACCCTGATTTTGATTTGGTATCCCGCGTACGAATTGATGCCGTATGCTTTCGATGAAGGAATCGTCCAGGAATACGAACCGGCTGAAGCCAACACAGAGTTGCCCGAAGCGATTCCCAGGCTCCTGGGAATCCCCGAGCTCGATGAAAGGAGCTCCATCAAAATGCCGACTTTTGCATCGCCGGGAAGCCCTGCGGTTGTCCATGTGATGTCGTGCGTTTCGCCGACTTTCCAACTCACTCCGCTGTCCGGCGCAGTGACAATCACGGCTGCTCCGCTCACCTGTGCGGACAACAGTGGCCACAGGTTCTGTGCGAAGAAAAGGCCCGCCACCATCACGAACGTAACGGACAACGGGACTGAAGTGTGCAGCGTCTTCATGGGAGAGGCGGGTATGTTGGTATGTTTCTTTTGTTATTATAGCACAAATATTCTATTCAGACAAAACCTTGGGGAGCGCTCCAGCTGCGTCACCACCCTCTTCCGTACCACGGCTCGAGGAGTGTATCGGCGAATGATTGCTGGCTGAGAAATGCAGGCAGGATTTCCACGGCGGGACGCAGGATGGCGGGCCGGATTTTCTTATCCTTGAATAAAGCCTCGTGCTCGGGAATCAGCTCACCGGCCCACTGCGCACCGGAGGGAACCTGCGCGAGAAAATCCTCCACGGTGACATGGGCTGCCTCCGGCCAGAGCGATGCGTAGGACCCGAAACCGCGTACGAAGAGCTCGTGCTTCTTGGTGGAATGGAGCCAGAGCAACGTGTCATCCTGAGCTCTGTCGAAGGATGGAACAGATGCATCGGTCATGGTTCGACAGGGCTCACCATGACAAACTCTTGCGGCAATGAGATCACTCAAATGAATCCCCGCCCCGGGAATCTTGAGCTGGTGCATGAGTGTATTGGCAAATGCGACCGCGACACGCAGGCTCATGAATCCTCCGGGACCGATGATGCACGCACAGTGCGTGAGATCACCGGTCTGCAACCCGGCTGTCTGGAGTGTCTTTTCAAAAAGCGGAATCAGCTCGTGATCGCCGATGCGGTGATCGACGGGTTGTGAGGCAAGGATTCGCTCCTCCGTCACACAGGCGAGAAGACCGTGATGGCTTGCCAGATCGAGGAAGAGAGTACGCATGATCAGAACCACCGTAGCGGAAGATCGCGATCTTCCGCTACGGAAATGGGCTATGATGTTTTTCCATGCCGTCCCTCTCCGTCGTCATCCCTACGTTCCGGCGCCCGCAAATCCTCCGGCTGTGCCTCCAGTGCCTCGAAGCACAGACCATCGCCGATGAATTGGAAGTGATCGTGGTGAGCGACGGTCCTGACCCCGAGACGGCAAAAATGTTCCAAAATCCTGACAGCTATCAGCTAAAAGCTATCAGCTACCTCGAAATTCCCAAATCCCAACAGGGGGTCGCACGTAATTTCGGCGTGAAACATGTACATGCGCCCTTTGTCCTCTTCATCGGAGACGACATCCTGCTCAATCCGGATGCCTGCGAGAGACATCTCGCTTCTCATAGCGCGCAAATCGCAAATCTTCAAATCTCTCAATCGCAAATCGCCGTCCTCGGCTTCACCACGTGGGATCCCGTTGTCGACATTAACCCGGTCATGCGCTGGCTCGAACAAAGCGGCTGGCAATTCGGCTACCCGAAGATCGCGAAATACGCGCATGCGTTTCTTCCGGCGAGCATTCAGGAACAATTTACCTACAGCAGTCACATCAGCGTGCCAACGGAGGTCGCCCGGCGTTTCCACTACCGCGAAGATATGACGCTCTACGGGTGGGAGGACATCGAGTGGGGACTCCGGATGAAGCAGGCGGGCATCCGACTGTTCTACGAACCGGATGCGAAAGCGCTCCACCATCACCACATGACGATGGAGCAGTCGCTCGCCCGCATGGAAACACTGGGGGAATCTCTCGCCATCCTCGGGAACAAGGTGCCGTATTTCAAAAAAAATATTTCAGTCATCAAGCGCCTCTCGATGCGCGCACGCTCTCTCTTGCCGACGATGAGCGGAAAACATAGGATGGCGCTCTTGCGCGGTATTGCACGAGGTTTGCACGCATAGTGTGTTCGCGGTTTCGTTGCCCCCCTGCATCATGTCTTTCTACGCGGTCGTTCTCATCGCCTTTGGACTCTGTGTCGACTCGTTCGCCGTTGCCGCTTCGTGCGGCATGAGCACCAAAACACATCTCTGGAAACAGGCGATGCGTGTCGCCGTGTGCTTCACCATATTTCATGTGGGTATGACGCTGATCGGATGGGAAATCGGAACGGAACTGAGGCAATTCATCCGTGAAGTGGACCACTGGATCGCCTTTGCTCTCCTCACGATCATCGGCATGAAAATGATCGTGGAAGCCTGGGGCGGATGCAGAAAAGAACAGAGCCTCAACACCATTTCTCTCCGCAGGTTATGTGCCATGGCCATGGCCACCAGCATTGATGCCCTTGCGGTCGGAGCGGGGTTCGCCTTCCTTCCCGTGCACATCCTGCAGGTGACACTCGTCATCGGAGTGGTCACGTTGTTCGCGACGTCGATGGGCGTGCTCATCGGTCGTTTTGTCGGATGTCTGTTCGAAGAAGTGATCGCCGTCCTTGGGGGAGTGGCACTGATCGGGATCGGCCTCAAGATTCTTCTCGAACATCTGCTGCGGGCGACGTAGGGGTTTCCTCCGGGAAACCGCTCACTGCCAACCGCAAAACGGTGCTATCAATCACCACAAATAATGCCTGCCTTTCTATTCTATGTCTTGCGAAAAAGAAGTCGTATGCCGAACGGTTGTGGCATTGTTTTGGCACAGGCAGGTGCATCGGATGTAAAGTTTTCTTCGATCCAGCTTTTTAGGGGATGCTGAATACCCTGACCCGATGGCAGAGCAATTATCTGGGCATCCTCTTGAAGGTGCTTGTCGCTTTCGACAGCGAACAATCGGTCTGAATCAAGAATGAAGGAAGGACCGTAGGGTGAGTGCTTCGCGTAGGCTAAAGCCGACTGTGCACCGAGGGAAATGTAACGCTTCACGCCACATGCATCAAGAATGGCATCGAATCGACTTACAATATTCTGATGATTAGCAAAGCTGTACTGTCGCATGGGTTCAATTCTTTGGAGAAAATCCAAACTGGGGACGAAATGTAACATTCCAATGACCACAAAGGAGCTCAGAACGCTCGCGATGAGCGTATGCGATGTGTCGTTGTACATGGAACGGAGAAACACGACAATAAGCGCGACGTAGACCGGAAAGGCGAACGTGAAATGATACCAATTGTAATTCCCAGATAAACCCACCGCGAGGGCCGCGAAATAGAGCGAGAGAGACGCAACTACAATATCTCTCCTTAAGAGTGAGCCTTGTTTCCGGACACACAAAAAAATGAGCAGAAATGCAATGAGAACCAACAGACCGTACCCTCCGCATACAAGGAGAAAAAATCTATCTCTCATATAATCGTTTACACGCATCTGCCGGAGCACCAATATGAATGAGGCTAGGACGCAAATGGACTGAAAGATGGCCAATATTGATCCCATTGCACAGACCGCCCGCAGGGCAAGCCAACGCGATGGTGTGCGACTGCGGAAGAATGGATACAGAAGAAACAACATTGCAAGTGTGTATCCCAAGAAAGGAATCGTTGAAAAGTCGGTGGCGTTGGCAAAGAGCTTGCGCACGGCAAAGCCACGGAGCCATATGGGCACCCCTGTATCAATGATACGTGAATGGAGTGTTGCTGGAAGCCCAAGGTTAATGTAAGGACTGAACCATCCGAGCACAAAGAGAATAACCACACCAAAAACAAGAGAGATAATCGCGGGCAGAACGATCATTCGCAGCCACTGCCGATTCGTTTCGGCCACCATCAATGTGGCCATGGTCGCAGTCATCAAAAACGGTTCTTTAAATCCTACTGCGCAGAGAAAGAGCACCCCATTGAGCAAATATATCAATCGACGTTGAACGTTTCGAAAAGTTGCGACAGAGAGAATAAGGAGGACAGAAAAGAATGCGCCGAACATTTCTGTCTGAAGGGCACCCGCGCGTTCTTCCAAATGAATAACCAGTGCGATGCCAAGGAGTAGTGCCATGCTGTATCGCAGCCATTTTTTCCAGGCAATTTCCTGTTTCGGCTGAAAGGATTTTACAGAGAACAGAAAGCTGATCGGTATCGCAAGCAGCATGACTATCGCCATAATCGTGGCAAACCTCTCGCCTCCAGTCAGAAACAGTGACACTGCAGAAAGAATAAAAATCCCCGGCGGTCTGGGCATGAACAAGTCTTTATAGGGGATAAGTCCATTGAGAATGCCCCTGCCAACAATCGTATAGGAAAGAAAATCATCGTTGACTGGACCCCTCCATTCGAGAGAGAGAATTGAAAACAGGTCGAACAATGCTTTGGCGGCACTAATCGCGATAATCGCCCACAGACAAAAGCTGAGAGCAGTTGTAATACCATTCCAATTCGATACGCGATGTTGAAGCTTCCATTGCACAATCAAACTGTATCAGCGTCATTTGCCCGGTACCATAATAAAGCAATGAGAATCCGTTCATCGGCAACAATGAAATAATGCTATCCTTGGCGCCTCATGTTCCGCCGGATGGATTTCCTCCTCCTCGGCATTACTGTGGTGCTCACGCTCTTCGGGCTCGCCATGATCTCGAGCGTGAGCGTGTTCGAGAGCTATCAGATCACGCAACGCCTGGTCTCGCAGGGACTCAGGGATGTGCCAAGCAATTCCTTCTACCTGTGGCGCAGTTTCCGGCACGTGTTCTTCGGATTCGGCGCGATGGGTGTCACCATGCTCATTCCGTACCGCGTCTGGCAGCGTCTGGCGTTCCCGCTCTTCGGAGCAACGCTGCTCCTGCTCATCGCTCTCTTCATTCCCGGGCTGCGGGCGGAGTGGGGAACGTCGCAAAGCTGGCTCCGTGTTGGCTTTTTCTCTCTGCAACCCTCGGAGCTGCTCAAGTTGACTCTGATCTTCTATCTCGCCTTGTGGTTGCAAAAACGTGAACAGCTCATCGGTACGTGGAAGGAAGGTTTTGTCCCCTTCGCCACCCTCCTGAGTTTGAGCACGATTCTTGTCGCTATCCAGCCCGACCTGGGATCATTTCTCGTTCTCTCCTGCATCGCAGTCGTGATGTTTTTCGTGGCAGGCGGCAATATCGGACACGTGATTCTAGGGGGAACGATGGCCGGCATTCTTGGCCTGCCCCTGATCCTGCAGAAGGACTACATCCGTAACCGCTTCCGTGCGTTCCTTTCGCCCTCCGATCCTTCCATCTCCGAGACCATTGGCTTTCAGATCAAGCAGGCACTCATCGCCATCGGCAGCGGAGGAGCCTTTGGCGTCGGCTACGGAAAATCCGTGCAGAAATTCGGGTACCTGCCGGAAGTGCAGGCAGATACGATCTTCGCGGCCATGGCGGAGGAGCTGGGGTTCTTCCGGCTGCTCATCATCCTCGCGATGTTCGGCATCTTCATCTGGCGCGGGTACAAGGTCGCGCGCGAGGCGCCGGACCGATTCGGTTTCCTCGTTGCCACGGGCATCACCACATGGATCGCGTTCCAGACGACGCTCAATATCGCCGTCAATCTCGCGCTGTTCCCGCTTACGGGCATCACGCTGCCGTTCATCAGTTATGGAGGATCCTCTCTTATTTCCCTGCTGATCGCCGTTGGCGTCCTGCTCAATATCTCCATGCATTCCACCGAGGCCGCGGCCGTCGCACGGAGAACGGAGAAAAGAACCACCTCTTTCTCGCGCGCATGAAAGCACCCCGCGGTAGAATGGAATACTCCGGAATGCCATGTCCCCCACAACTGTGCTCTTCGTCGGCGGCGGTTCCATCGGACACATTGCACCGTCCATCGCCGTGGCACGTTCTCTGAAGGAGCGTCTGCCGGAAGCACGGATGCACTTTGTCGTGAGCACGAGACCGGACGATGCTGCCTTCGTCGAGAGGGCTGGTTTTCCGGTCACGCCGTTCGACGCCCCCCGCTTGTCATGGAACATGCTCTGGAAGTTTGCACTCTCAACGCGGAGGGCCGGTGCGCTTCTCCGGCAGCTCAAGCCCGACGTGGTATTCAGCAAAGGCGGTTATGTCAGCGTTCCCGTCTGCCACGCGGCCCACGCCCTGGGGATTCCCATTGTCCTGCACGAATCGGATGCAGTGAGCGGCTGGGCGAATTGGATTGTCAGCCGGTGGGCGGTGGCGATCTGCCGGGGATTTGAAACGGAAAAGAAACATCCGAAACATGTATTCACCGGAACCCCGGTGCGGGAAGATATGACCACGGGATCGCGACAGAGGGGATTACTGGCGACACATCTTTCCCGCATGCGGCCGGTACTGCTTGTCGTGGGCGGAAGCCAGGGGGCTCTGGCGCTCAACCGTGCAGTGGCGCACGCGCTTCCCGAGCTGCTCGAGTTCTGCGAGATCATCCACCTCACAGGCAAAGGAAAAGAAACGGTCGCCGGCAATCCGCCGGGCTACTGGCAGTGCCCGTTTGCCATCGAGGAGTATCCGCACCTGTTCGCGACCGCCGATCTCGCGCTCAGCCGGGCTGGCGCCACCACGCTCATGGAGCTTGCGGCGGTCGGGCTGCCCGCGATCCTCGTGCCGCTGGAGGGAGTGGCCCACGATCATCAGCGCAGAAATGCCGAAGCCGCCGTTGAGTCCGGAGGATGCATCCTGCTGGAGCAGGAACGCCTGTCCGCATCGCTGGTCCCGACTGTCCGTCACCTCATCGAGGCAGCGGATTCCCGTCGCATCATGGGGAATGCGATCAGAACGCTCCACCGACCAGAGGCCGCTCGACAAATTGCCGAAGTCATTGCACGGCAACTTGCCTGACCATGATGAGACGGGTAACCTGCCGCGGTCACATATGAAAAAGTACTACTTCTTCCTCATTCCGCTTTTTGCGCTTGCACTCCTTGTCGGATGCGGGTGGCAAAACTCTCCTGCGACGGAGAATCCTCCCCCTGCGACAGAACTCCCCCCTCCAGGTGAAAATATCGTCCCAGAGGCATCTTCCCCCACCAATGTGACGCCGCCAGCCGAAACTGCATTCGACGGAAAGCTCCTGACCGGTAAGCACACGGTGATCCTGCACACCAGCCTGGGTGATGTCACACTGGAGATGGATGCCGACAGCGCGCCACAGGCCGTCACGAATTTCGTCGTGCTCAGCCGCACCGGTTACTATAACGGCCTTACCTTCCACCGGGTCATCAAGGATTTCATGATTCAGGGAGGCGACCCGAGCGGGAACGGAACGGGTGGCGAGAGCATTTTCGGCCCGACGTTCGAGGATGAAACCGCGAACAATCCCATCCCGCTCGTGCGCGGGGTGATCGCCATGGCCAACCGCGGACCCAACACGAACGGCAGCCAGTTTTTCATCATCACGCGGGCCGATGGCACACCGTGGCTCGTGGGCAAGCACACTCCCTTCGGACGCGTGACGAGTGGCATGGAGGTGATAGACCAGATCAGCCAGGTCGCGACGGGGGCCAGCGAGAAACCGTTGGATCCGGTCACATTCACCGTGGAAGTGGTCAATTAACGCAATCGGAATCGTTCTCCGGACAAAAAGCCTCGTCGGGATCTTCGGTTTCCTCTGTTTCTTCGGTATCCTCTTTCCATGCGTACCCGTTTCGCCCCTTCACCAACCGGCTTTCTGCATGTAGGGGGACTACGCACCGCACTGTTCGCTTACCTTATCGCCAAACAGACGAAGGGACGTTTTCTCCTGCGCATTGAAGATACCGATCAGGGACGAAGCGTCGAAGGCGCGGTGGAGAACATGCTCTCAACACTCCACTGGGCGGGGCTGGATCCGGATGAAGGAGTCATGATGCGCAAGGGCATCGTCGCGCAGGAAGGGACGAAGGGACCCTACATCCAGTCCGAACGTCTTTCGCTCTACCAAAAATATGCGCAGCAACTGCTGAAGGACGGCCATGCCTACCCCTGCTTCTGTACTCCCGAACGGCTGACACAGATGCGTGAAGGTCAGATGGCCCGCAAGCAGGCTCCGATGTACGACCGGCACTGCACCCAGCTGCCCAAAAAGGAAATCGAAGATCGTCTCGCACGCGGCGAGCCGCATGTGCTGCGGCTTTTGGTTCCGCATGATCACATCTTTACCTACGCAGATGAGATCCGCGGGGAAATGACGTTTCAGGGACACACTGTGGATGATCAGGTCTTGATGAAGAGTGACGGGTTCCCCACCTACCATCTGGCCCACGTGGTAGATGATCACCTCATGGAGATTGATCTCGTGATTCGCGGGGAAGAGTGGCTCAGCTCCACGCCCAAGCACCTGCTCCTCTTCGAGCGGCTGGGATGGACGCCGCCGAAGTACGCGCACGTGCCGCTGCTCCTCAATGCCGACCGGACCAAGCTGAGCAAGCGCCAACAGTCTGTTGCAGCCGAGGAATACATTCAAAAAGGCTATCTGCCTGAGACCCTCATTAATTTTCTCGCGCTTCTTGGTTGGAATCCGGGATCGGAGCAGGAGATCTTCTCGCTCGAGGAACTGATCGGGGCTTTTTCGCTGGAGCGCGTGCAGAAGGCGGGGGCGATCTTCGACCTGGCCAAACTGGACTGGCTGCAGGGCCAGTGGATCCGCAAATTACCGCTCGCGGAATTCGCCGACCGGCTGCAGATGCTCACTGCGGAACGTTTCCCCGAGGCCGCGCATGACCCGCATTTCAAAGACAAAGCCGCCCTCATTCATGAGCGCGTTACTTTCCTCAAGGAAGGACCGGACATGCTCGCATTCTTCTATGTGGACCCGAAAGTGGATGCAGACCTTCTCGCCAACGCAAAACAGAAAGTCACGAAGGAACTCCTTCCAAAGATCCTGAAGGTGCTCATGCAAACATTGGAAAAAACCGCCGAGAAGGATTGGTCGGTCGAAACACTCAAAGAAAATATCCTCGCCCACGCCAAGAAGGAGGAACTGACACAGGGGCAATTACTCTGGCCGCTCCGCGCAGCCCTCACGGGCCTGCCGTACAGCCCCGGAGCATTCGAAGTGGCCGTGGCCCTGGGCAAGGACGTCACGCTCACTCGACTGAAAGCGGCAATGAAAGTCTCCTAATAAAATAAACAAATAAACAAAACCGGTTGGAAGGGAGGGACCGGAGGGGAGGGAAACCCGCCCTGTCGGCCATAGCCTTGGCGACGGCTGAAGGTTTCCCGCCCAGCTTGGGTTAGGAGGGTGACAGGGGTGTCGGGGGGCTGAGGGAACCGAACAAGGTTCCTTAAGCCCCCTGACAAAAGAAGCAGATTCATACGAAAAACAACGAAGAAATGGTCCCCTCTTTG
>JAUSKD010000041.1 GCA_030647195.1 Candidatus Peribacter sp.
TGTATCGCAATGCCTCGACTGGCATCAAGCTCTCGCGCATTCAGATCGATGGTTTGAATGCTTCAGTGGCGAACACGGTGGCGACGCTCACCGAGAATGGAGCGGATTTTGATCTCGTGGCACTCGGAGAAACAGATGCCTTTGTCGTGTATGAAGATCAATGGACGCACCGGTGCAAAGCCGCCCTCGTCCATTGGCCTGATCATTGGTCTCCCCCCATCATCACCACGCCCGTCGATGTTCCGACAACGGTGAACAACTCGTGGTGCACGAGGCCTCTCATGGCACGTTCTCTCGGGGGGAACAGAATTGCGCTGTCCTGGGGAATCAATCCCAATGCATCGATGTCGACCCGCCTCGTCGCTACTGTGGCGACGACAAATACAACCGATGACACCATCAGCTTCGGCATCCCGAGCGAGCTCTATTTCAGTGTGAGTACGCAAAGAACCCCCTCCATAGGGCATGATTTGGGCAGTCAGGTGGAGATCGTGCCGAAATCTCCTTCAAGCCTCATCTTTATCAACAGGTCGCTGTCGTACGTAATGTCCCATTCCCGCTTCGGGTGGCTTGCCCGTCTCTTCGCATGGTCCTCTCCGCGGGGCGGGGCTGTGAACGGCGCAAATTTCCAGATACACGATTGCACGGTCGACGACACGGTTATCACCTGTGATCCCGAGCAGCAGCGGGAGGTGGGGATGGCACTCGGTGATGTGAGTGCGGTGGACAGAGGCAATCTCCTCATTGCACCGGTGGTGATCGGCAATGAAGCCGGTGTGGGCGTGAGAGAGGGGGAAACCTCCGGTCTCAAAGGGACGGCCCTCCCCGGATGGAGCAACGAGGTACGATTCTTCTCCATTCTTCCGCTCTCGAGTGGGAAATTCATCGTTACCGCCAAAAGCCCAGCAGGGACATCCGCGGCACTGGGGCAGATGGGGGGGGATGACATCATCTGGTCGCATTTTTCCCTGATGGGCGGCAAAGTAGCCATCCCTGCCGGGGCTCAAGACCGGTTCCTCTTCTTTAATTATCCAGATTCCACCCAGACCGGCGGCTCGACGGCGTTGAGGGTCGCGCAGTTTGCCGAAAGCTGCCCGCAGTGCGGCAATGGCGTGAGAGAAACGGGCGAACAATGCGGCGAACCGGGTCTGATATGTTCCACAGGCAGTACCTGCCAGGAATGCCAGTGCATTGCGGCATCTTCCTCGTCGGTTGTTTCTTCGCATTCATCTGTCCCGCCTGTATCTTCGGCGACGTCCTCGTCTTCGCTCTCCTCTGCATCACTGATATCGTCTTCAGGCTTGCTCAGTTCATCGTCAGCGGGCAGTTCTTTTTCCAGTCTCCTCACGTCGTCCTCTTCCTCCTCCAGCGTCACAATCTCTGCGTCGTCGAGCTCCGCTTACGCTGTCACGCAGCAATGCGCGAACGGGATTTTGGAGGGAACGGAACAGTGCGAGGTGGAGATCGGCTGCCCTGTCGGCCTCGTCTGTAGAGGTTGTTTTTGCGAGGCGTGGTCATCTTCTTTATCTTCGGCACTTTCCGCGTCTTCCGCCGTTTCTTCGCAAGCGATTGCCCAGCTCAATTGCGGCGACGGCGTGTTGGATGCGCTGGAGCAGTGTGAACGGGGATTCGACTACTGTCCCCCCGATTTCCTTTGCGATTACACCAGTTGCTACTGCCTGCCGTCGTTCATGTCCCCGACATCGAGTACATCCTCTTCGGCTGTCTCGTCCGCTGCCGTTGAGAGCCAGCCGCTTTGCGGCAACGGGATTCTGGAAGGAACGGAGGAGTGCGAAACGGGGTCCCAGTGCCCGAATGGTGCCTTCTGCACTGCCACCTGCACGTGTCAGGTTCTCGTCTCCGTGCCCGCTTACTCCTCTGCCGCATCCGCACGCTGCGGCGATGGCCGACTCGATGCGCCGGAGCAGTGTGACTCGGGCATTCCCTGTCCCAATGGCGGGCTCTGCACCGGCACTTGTACGTGTGTCGCGCGCAGCGTTCTTACCCCGCTCTGCGGCAATGGTGTCCTCAATAACCGCGAGGAGTGCGATGACGGCAACGAGACGGGCGGGGATGGTTGCGACGCCCACTGCCGCAGGGAGGAAACGCAACCTGCCATCCAGTGCGGCAATGACCGCATCGAAGGAGCCGAGCAGTGCGAAAGGTCCATTCCCTGTCCGGGGGTGAATTACCTCTGCCGCAACTGCCAATGCTTCGCTCTGTCCACGCCTGTCTGCGGCAACGGCACCATCGAGTCCGACGAAGCCTGCGAGACGACGGTGCCCTGCGCCGATCCCACCTTCATCTGCGCCAGCTGTCGCTGCATCCCTCCGGTCTGCGGAGACGGCAGCCGCAGTGCGGGCGAGGAATGCGACGACGGCAATGCAGAGAGCGGAGACGGCTGTTCCACTGCTTGCCTGCGTGAAATCCCCGCGATGGTCGCAGCACAACAACTCTGCGGAAACGGGCTGATCGAACAGGGCGAGGCGTGCGATGATGGCAATACGATCAGCGGCGACGGATGTACGTCCTCATGTACACAGGAGCTCTCTGCGGCGGAGCCGATGCGGCTCTCGCTCGTCATCGATCGTCCGGCGGAGCCGGCTTCTTCCGTGCCTGCCCTCATTCCCGCTCCTGTCATTGCTGTACCCCCGGTCGGTCCGGTGCCCAAAAAGATGCCTTCTTCCGTAGCACAGGCACCCCTCCGGCCTGCTGCGGCTTCTTCGCTTTCCATCGTCGTATCCGCACCTTCCCCTGCAACCGCGATGGTCGTGCAGCAGTCGCCGATCCGGTATCCCGCATTCATACAATCCTATCCTGCGGCACCGGCCTCGGGGCCCATCGGCAACACCGGCCCTGCCTCCGTTGCTGTGATGGCAGCGGGTGCGGCGGCGGGGCTGGCGTGGATGAGGCGAAAGCGAAGGGACTAGGGAACTGGGGAAATAGGGAACTAGGAAACAAAAAGGAATCTCCCTTCGCTCATCCCGCATTCCCTACTTCCCTAGTTCCCTCACTATCCGATCTCCTGCGATCCCTTTCTCAGTCTTTTTTTTAATAGAAATAACTCGAGGACGGCAGTTTGTTCCGCATGAATAATCCCGATCATCGTTGAAAGGGTATCTCTGTCAGCGCCATTCTCCAGCCGTGCGTGCATGTGTTGCAGGTCTTCAAGGGAGAAGTGCTCACCGCAGAGCGTCTGTGCGCGGGACAGTCCTTCATCTCCAACGGCGGAGAGGATTTTCTCTTCTGTTTGGCACAGCGGAGAACGAGGCGAGTGAAGCATGAGAGAGGGCAGACTACATTCTGCAACAATCTCTGCAACTCAAAGCCCGATTTCTTCTGCCACACCTTTCATAGCATCCAACACGAGAGCGATGAAATCATTCAGGGGAATGCTCAGTAGCTCCTCGCACTTGCGGATCTGTTCTCTGTTGACCTGCGCAGCGAAGCTCTTTTCCTTGAATTTCTTTAAGACACTTTTCACTTCCACATCGGCGAGCTTCTTCGACGGCCGCACCAGCGTGACGGCGATGATGAAACCTGTCAGCTCATCGGCGCAGTACAGGCACTTGCGCAGCATCGAATCCAAAGGATGCTCGGTGCCATACTTTTCGGCGTAGTGCGCGCGGATGTCGGCTAAAAGCTCCGCTGGTGCTTTGAGGGGAGCGAGCAGCTCTTCGAGCGTCTTGCCGCAGTGTTCTTCCGCATCCTTTTCCAATTTGTCCCAATCCAGATCATGGAGCATCCCGGCGACTTTCCACGTGGCGCTGTCGCCACCGTACTTCTTCGCCAGTGCTTCCATCACGGCCCCCGTCGCAATCAGGTGTTCCTTCGTCTTATCCGCGTGCGCGGCGAGGAGCCCGTGGGCGGCGGGCAGCAGGTGGCCGTAATTGGCGTGTTGGAGGAGAGCTGTCATCATCTCAAGTATAGCCGAAAGCATGTCATGGTGAGCTCTGTCGAACCATGACGAGGAAGTCACCCTTCGACAGGGCTCAGGGTGACAAATGGGCTATACGTCGGAGGACTTCATCCTTTGGCAACGTCGAGAGCAGCCAGCCCATTTGCGGGCCGTCGTTCCGTTTGAAGAAAAGCTGGTAGAGCGGTGCGAAAATTTCCTTCGGCGGCATGTTCAATTCCGTCTTTACCGCGTGGAGCACTTTGTGAACTTCCTCGCCCTCCCAAGCGGTTCCCTTCAGCTGCTCCAGAATCTTTCCGAATGCTTTTTTCTGTGCCGGGGAGATCGCAGGCAGATCTTTTGGCGCAAAGTCTGCATCCTCGACGAATGTGAAGCGGAACTGAGCTGGCGCGCACGAATTCAGCCAGCGCCGGGCGTAGTCTGCGCGCTCCTGCAAATCTGATTTTTCCGCTTCAGAAAGGGCTGAACCCTTTGCCTTCGCGGCTTCGTCGGACAGTTTCAGGTGCGGCATCTGCACGATGAATGCCACGAGCGAGAAGCGCATGTGCCAGAGGTCTTGGGGCTTCTTCGGGAAGTCTGTTTGCGTGAGCGCGAAGGTCCGTGCGAAGTCCGGTTCCTGTTTTTCCTGCCGGCCGAAGGCGTAGTCCGAAAGACGGTCATACTCATCAAAGAGTTGCGGAATCGTCACGCCCTCGGGATCGAAGTCGATCGGCTGATTGGGCTGCTTGCGGATCATCAGGAGCTTGAGGATCTTTGGCGGGAGCAGATCCGAAACCTCTTTCGCCGAGGCGCCGAGTCCCTTGCTCGCGCTCATCTTCTTGCCGCCGATATTGAAAAATTCGTACGGAATATTCAGCGGCTCGGGGTAATGGAAAATCTCCTCGACGATGCGTCGGCCGATATCGCGCGAACCTCCTGCGGCGGAGTGATCTTTGCCCGCTCCTTCGATCTTCACATTCATCACCTTCCACTTGGCCGGCCATTCCACTTTCCAAGGCAGCTTGGCATGTCCATCGAACGGGCTCACGGTTCCGCTGTGGCCGCATCCTTTGGCCCACTTCACCAGCTCCGGCTTGCAGGCGTACGTCACCAGTTTCCCGTCCCAACTGGTTACTTGTGTGGTGCCGACCTTGCCGCACTTCTCGCAGATCACCTGCAGCGGATACCAATCATCCGGTTTTACGCTTCCACTCACTTCGCGGTAGATCGCCCGGATTTCCGCGGCATGATCGAGCGCATCGCGGATGACCTCATTGAATTTTCCCCCCTTATAGAGGGGCGCGAGCGGGTAGAACGAAATCGGAAGATGGAGTCCTGCCACAACTTCTTCGAGCTCATTTCCAAAGACCAATGGGTAATTGTCTGCTGCGTTGAGAGAGGAAGACCCTTCGACAAGCTCAGGGTCACCCCTCGCTTCCACTCGGGGTGAGGGGACGGTATAGAGCGGCTGGCCCATGTACTTCCGGAATTCCTCGCGGTTCTGAAGCTGAGCCGGCAGTTCATCCATGGGATCGAAATCATTCATCTCGTACAGAAATTCGCAGGCGATACCTTTTTCCTTCAGCACCTGCGCGAGCACGCCGTGGATGACGATGCCCCGCAGCGACCCCACGTGTACTCTGCCCGAGAGCGTCTTCTCGTCGCGCAGGATCAGAGGCTTCTTTGAGGCAATTTCCGTTTTGAAGCGCTTTTCGATCTCCCCGACGATGGAATCGACCCAGTGCATAAGAGGAGGATAGCGGGGATGGGCGGGGAATTGAATGAGAGACAAGGTTTCCCGAACAAACGTAAAAGAAGGCCTGATTCATTGACGAATATAGCAAAAAATGTTATTAAGTATTCTGTGAATTCTGAGCAGAAACATGGATTGGGAAATCCAGACCCTACGAGTGCTCTGCAGAGCTCTGAACTGCAAACACTGCTTTGGGATCAAGAGGAACTCGTCAAACGAGTCGGGCTTGTGATGGAAGCCAGGATGCTGCGTGCGCTGACCACTCGCTATTCTTCGTCTCAAGAAGTTCCAGAAAGTCAGTATCGAAGATTTGAACAATTTGTCTTCCGTATACAAACTACTGTCAGTCAATTGCGAGAAGATGTCAGGGATATCTTCCGGAGTCCGGCAATGCAGGACATTGCGCTCCTTGCGCAGGAAATCCAGCAAAAGATTCGTACAGCGCAAACATTGATTCGTGATCATGTTGCGGTGAGCATGAGCAAAGGAAACGGTCCGAGTCTCAATGCAATGCAAGTTGCGGCGGATACATTGGAGCAGCCCATTACATTAGATGACCTCGAGGAGGGGAAAGTTCTGGAAGCACTTGAGTTACCGGTTCCGGCAACACTGACTGCCGAACAATTTTTTAGAGTCGAGAAGAAGCCGGAGCCGACCGTTTCAACGGCGTTTGATGGCAGCGACCCGCCGAATATGTGGGAGACGACAGTGGCAGCGGAAGCCCAGACGGAGCGATTTAAGGAGACCATGGCATTCCGGTGGTCGTGGACAGATGGTGAACTTTTTGCACATCGCAAGCTTCCCCCTCATTATCGATGCCGATATTTACCTGAAGAGATTTGGTTGGAAGCAGAGAAAGCTTTCACGGAGGGGTTCAAGCAATGGAAGCAGCAGTGCTTGGAAATGCTGCCTTCGTCGGAGAGATTTATGGGGGAAACAAACGGGAAGTACCTGTCAAGGACTGAGACACTCAAGTTGATTGAGCGCAGGTTCTTGGGTGAGATGCCTTCTTATAGAAAGCTACTGGCGGACAATCTGGCGGAAGGCGTTCTTTGGAAGTCGACGATTACAATGATGGAGACTGAGGTGCCAAAAAATCTTTGCACGTTTTGTCAGATCGAAGGTGGGCCTGAACCAAGTTTCATATCCGACGTCTTAGGGCAATATTTTTCCAAGCTACAAGAAGGGACCCCGATGGCGTTTCCCCTTGTCCAGCCCAGTCTGGTTTCTGATGATCCAAATTGTGTAGCGTACATTGTCAAAGTTCCTGACCGATTGACGATCAACCGCGATACTCCTGCAAAGATTGTCGCAAAGGAATGGGGAATTTCGAAAACGAAAAGTCTGCAGACTGCAATTGTCGAGACCATCGGAGAGAAATACCAGACTGATCAACATCGTGGAAATATTCTTCACTCCACGTGGGAAGTATCACAATTACTGCAACATGCCATTGAGCGAGCACTAGAAGCTATCCCATGGATACCAGCTTGCGATTCTCAATTCGGATTCATTGCCTTCTGCAAGGATATTCTCAAGTGTGCCCTGGAAGAGATCGCTCGTTTCCAAAGTTCGGAGATATCGTCCGGATTGCTTGCCGAGATAAAGAACGCATCAAGTTTCGAAGTCTCACGCAGGGTCAGGGAATTCTCATTGGTCTATCCGCTTTGCTTTTCTTGGAGCCAAGATGAGCGGTACCTAGAAGGACTACGAGATTTCTATCCGACACCTCCGGAAACGGAATCCTGCCAATCCTCTTCTGATCAGGTAGAAACGATGGATCCGGAAAATGTTTCCTCCCGGCCGCTCACGAAGGAGGAGCTGCTTGGCGGATGGGAGGCGACAGTGGATAGGATGGCAGTGAGAATGAGCAAAATGCCTTTTCTGGCTCTTCCAACTGCGGATGGATCAGCATTTGAAGTGTACGAGATCGATTCTGAGAACATCCAACAGGAGGGTATCACCATCATCGGCAGATATTGCTCATCTGGAGCCGTCGGAAAAAAGAGGATTCGTGAGTTACACAGAGAGCTCGTGAACTCATTGCGATTTCTGGACGACAAAAAAATGCCACCACCAAACCGAGAGTTGATGAAGAGTAGGCACATTGTTTGTATGGGGGAAATTCAACGGATGTTCGCGAACATTGACGCTCACAGTACAAACGCCGCTTCAGAAAACAACACAGCAGTGGCATCGCTGGAGCCAATGATTCCATCATCACCCGCGAGAGGAGCATCGTCGCGAGAAATTCAGGTGGAGAGTGGCATGCTCGCTACTGTTCCTACGCAAGCGATCCGTGAACTTTTATGCTCCTGTCCGGTATTCAATGAGATGGCGGGATTCATGCACCAGCATGTCGGCATCTTCGAGCACATGCAGGATAGGGCGTTACGATGGGAAATCATGGATGGATTGGAGAAAGCGATGTCTCTGCGTCGCAGTATGTTGCAGGAGGGGGCAGCGACGCCCGATCAGGCCATCGCCCTCGTTCAAGCGGATCGCCACATTTGGAGCCTCTTGGCCTCGAGGGCTCGAGCGTACCTTCCTACGGAGATGACTCCTCTGCTCTCTCCCGAGAAGGGGAATGAATTACTGGAGCTGGAGAGGCAGGTACGGAGGTTATTTGCTGAGAGAGTGGAAAAGGAGGAAGTCACGCAGGAGCCGACGGCCACAAAACTGACGCTCATAGCCCTTCTCGCTGATGTGCGTGACCGTTTGGGCTCCTTCTGCACTAACGCCCAGCGGGCACGTCTGGATTCGCTTGAACCTTCCCTTGAGGCAGAGTTCACCCAAGCATTCACAGAGCGCGAAAATTTCATTCGTCGGGAGATCATCGATCCCTTGTCTGAGCGGCTGACACGCGAGCAGTGCCTCGCATGCATTCGTAGGATCCTTACGGAAGTGGTGCCCATTCAAGTGCTCACGCCCTCCTTTCCGACAGATATTCTGGAAGCATTGGAGCGGGAGTTTCACGTACAGTGGGAGGGGGTTCGGCAGCGGCTGCCTGAACTTTTCCCGGGAGCCGAACAGCAAATAATTGAACGAAACATCTCCAAAGAGGCTCTGCGGTCACTTCTTTCGGATCTCCGCAACGCTAGTGCGTTGGAGAGAGTCACCTGGGTGACACCGGCTCGCCAAGCGGATATCGGATATGAAAAGGCAAAGACCCATTGTGGGCAAGTCCTGCAATCACTGTTCGACGAGCTCCCATCCCTTGTGACACAACAGCAATGTCGCATTTTCATATATGCCGCGCGAGCAACAATGCTTCCTCTGGAGGAAGCTCTCCCGTTTTCTCCCTCTATACGCGGTGAGTATAAGAAATCTTTCGACAGGATAAGTGCATGCGCGGAGAGAGCGATTACCGCCCTTTTCGTTCCACAGAGTCCGTGTGCACTAGGACGACCGGCGCGGGGTACAAGAATCGAGGGAAGTGATACACAGGGCAGATCATTCAGCAGAGAGGAGATTGCCGGTGCAATCGAAGATGTACTCGATGAAGTCGACGAAGCCGGCCGAAAGCGATTTCACGAGAAACAAGAAATTTTTAATGACTTGTTGGAACTTTATCGTCAATCATTTCTGGGAGCGATGCGGCGACACTGCCCGAAACAGTTTTCGACGGATGTGGATCTGGTGCCGCTCGAAGATTTTTGTCGCTTCACCAATGATCCGACACAGCGCACTCCTCCGCCCTCGGAAATGGAACGATGGTTGATGGAGGCTTACCCGCCCCGTTTCACTGCGGTCATGGAAACGTTCAAGCGGCAATTGCCTACTTCCCCGCGAAAGCCGTCTGCACCAGGAATGCTCACACGAAAGCAAGTGATGGAAGCAGTCGGGCGTCTACAGGGGAAGCTCGAAGAACAAATTGCCCAGCTCCCGGATATGCCGAAGGGGAAAACCGTGAAATCTGAAGTCAGCAATGTGCTCTTGGCTGCACGGTCGATCGTCGTCATGCGATGTCCCGAGCCATTGCGTTCGGCTCAGGATCTCCAGCCGCTCAGAGACAGTATGCAGAGAATCTCATCAGGCCCGTTCGTACTCCGCAGTACCCAATTCCAAAAAGATGAATCCACGATTATTGCTCGTGAAATCGAGGGACTTATTACAGAGCTTGGACAGCGTTTCACCGTAGACGAGGATGAGCCTTCCACACATGTAGATACGTTTGTACAAGAGAGGGTGATGGGTGAGGTGGGCCCCGAAAAAGTCCAAGGCTCCTCTCCCAAATCCCCCAAGGGAGGCGAATGTCCGGCGAGAAGAGCAGAAGCGATTGCCGTGTCCCACAGCACCCTCATTCGTTGGTGGCAATCCGTCCGTCTTGAAGCGGAAAGCAGGCTGCAAGTTTCCGTACAAAATACGACATGTTTACCAGGAGAGTTCGTGAGAAACATACTGTCCCAATTGCCCTCCCTCCCCTCTGTAGGGCAAGGTGTTCTCGGTTCCAGAGAAGCGTGTACCGCTTTCATCGAGGAATTACGACAGGGAGTGGAGCGACTGCCGCGAACCATAGTCGTGGGCGGGGTGGCAACGGCAATGCCTGTGGAGCTCAGAGTATTTCTCTCAGGGCAGATCGCTCACATGAAGCAAGGGCTGCTCGCGAGGAAATGGCCAATAGTACGAGAATCCAGATCGAGGAGGAAGAAGAGAACTGTCACTGTTCACAACACAGGCGAATCTTCAGGGGAAACCGAGCAAAGAGAGGAAGCCCATGCATTTGGGGGGGCTGAATCCTCAGTACAGAATTCCGTATCAGAAGTAGCCCCGAGGGCAGAACGCCTCTGCGACCTGCTTCACGTGTATGACATCGCGCCGGAGCAAATCGTCGAACGGCTTTCGCACGCAATCGCCGATCATGTCGCTCATGCCGCAGCAGAGGCACTCAGTGCCCATTCACAACAACTGAGCCAGGAGGAGTTGGATCGGGCTGCAGGCGAACTGCGAAGGTGCGTAGAACGCGTGAACGAGAGCGCGCGGGTATTTCTTGAACCTGTTGCCTCCGAATCCCTCACAGCAGCACAGCTATTGGCTGCGGTCGCGGGTGCCTTGGATAGCGTTTTGGATGGCTTGGATGTCCATGCGGACATTGCGGGGGCCATGCGCGTCGCCATCGCTGAGCATCGGTCAGCAGTCGGTAGTGCTGCGGCGGATGACGTAGAACTCCTCGCGTTGGTCATGGAGGGGGGCGAAAACGGGTTACATCTCTTCAAGGAAACGGCACGGATGCTTCGGATCGCACGCGAAGACAGCCAGATGCGCCAACACGGAGAACGCATACAGCAGTCTCAGCGGCAAATTTCAGCAGGACTCGAGCGGCTTACCACATTGTCCGAAGAGTACGCCGAGCAGGCGCGTCATGGCGCCACGGAAATCGAACGTCAGGATGCCGCGCAAGAAGTCGAACAAATCCAAGGATACATTCAAACCATTCTCGGAATGTATCAAGGCAAAACCCCTCCCCCACATTCCGCGGAATAATTCCTCTTCCCCATGCTGACGCAGGAACACCACATTCTCCCCCTCGTTCAGAGGGAAACGAGCCGCATCAATGCCCGATATCCGGAGCATGCGACAACGGTCGAAGCGCTCTCCGCGGAGTTCACCGAACGTTTCCGGGAAGGCCTGAATTCCTTCGATGACGCTTTCGAACTCTGCAGGCGGGTGGAGGGCATGCTGAATGAACATGATATTCCGGAAGAATTGCTCGATGCGATCAATTCCTCCCGTCGACGCATCCTCTTCGAGATCATTCAACATGGACTGGAACATAAGACCCTGGAGGGGTCGGTGCCCGTGCGTTTCGACCTGCAATTTTCTCCACCGAAGAGCAAAGGAAAGGGGACATCGAAACCGCCTGAGCGATCATCCCAAGAATACGAAGAAATCGTTCGAAGGCAGAACTACGATCTCATCCGCTTGGCGACGTGGCTCGGCGTCGATGCAGCCGCGGACGTTCTCTGCGCGTTGGGACAAGTCGGCGAAGAAGAGAGATCCCGCGTGATCTCCTTCATCAGCGCATACCTCGGAAAGTGTCAGAGTCCGGAACCCATGGGGCACGGCGGTCTCCTCTCCTATCCGAAGGCGGTTCTCGAGGTTCCCTCAGTGCGTTCGGTCGTGCGCCGTCTCCTGCTGCAAGAATCTTACAGTACGCTTCTAGCTCAAGGCGTGGACGATCCTGATCAGCATGCGACGGTGCGCCGGAACATCGGGAAGATCGCGCTGGACCGCATGACAGCGCTCGCGCGGGAGGCAAACGTCTCCGACCCCGCTATCCATGCGGAATTGTTCGTGGAAACGAGCAACTTCCTTCAGAGGGCATGCACGCAGCCGCACCCGAATACCCTCGTGCGTACGCTGAGCGAGAAAGGAAAGGATTGTCCCTTCCCCTCCCTGCGGCAACTGATCGCGATCCAGATGCTGAAGGAGAAACGGAAGCTCTACGTCGGATTCGAGCCGGGAACGGGCAAGACACCGATCCCGTTCCATCTCCTCGAACAGCTGCGCCAAGGGCGGAAGAAACTGCGCATGCTCTACCTCGGACCACTGCCGGTCATTCAGGAATTGCCCAACCGCATCCGGCCGGGCACCGCTCCTCAGCCGACGAGAGATTGCTATTACGTCGACCCGGATTCGGCGCCGACCGTAGGCATCGTCAGCAGCGAACTAAAAAATCACGAACTCGAAAGAACTGTGCGTGAGAGCGACGTTACCTTCTGTCCGTACTCGATGCTCCATTCCCGCCGCGATCTTAGCGGGACGGACGACGCCGGGGAACAGGAGCCGGATCAGGAGGAGCGGCGCCTCATCGATCTTCTCTGTGAGGAGAAGTGGGACATTCTGGTCATCGACGAAGCGCATTTCATCGATGGCAACAAGGAATGGACGCGGCTCGTCGACCGCCTTATCCACGGAGAGGACGGTAATGGCACGCACCTGAGTCGGAAGGGCTATACCGTGGCGCTTTCGGGAAGTCCGATTATGAATACCGTCGCAGATCCCGTGGTCATTCATGATCTTTTGACGCCACCCAGGGAACGAGAACACCGGTACGGCTCGGACCTGCGCGAAACGACGGGACGGAATCCCACGGTCGAACGAGGACTCGATCCCATCCGTGTTCGCAATGCGCTCGATACCCTCCTCATCCTCGACAAGCCCGAACCATGGCTCCAGCACGTGGAAACGCTCGACTACGAAATCAGCGATCGGGAGATGGTATTCATCAGGGGCATCTGCACAACTCCCGGGCTACATGCCAAGCACAAAGCCGATGCCTGTCATCAATTCCTTCTTTGCCCGAAGCTCGTGAGCGGGGACGAAACAATGCCGGAGAGTCTTCTCGAATGGGTGACGATGCAACTCGACCACGATTTACAGGAGAAACACTCAGTTCTCATCACGGAAAACATGCGGGCGCAAGGTGTCCTCCGGGACGCGACGGGAAAACACGCCCCCGGTCCCGACGAGATGGAGCAGCACTTCTTCCGGAAAATCGAGCAGTACTGCCGCGATTGGGAGCAGCGGCACGGCATCCCCGCGCATTTCCACACCGTGCACGGCGAAACGCCGCAGGACGACCGGCAAACGGCATATGCCGATGCTGCGGACGCGCAAGTGAACGGTACGCACAAGTCCGTGAACTTCGCCATGGCGCAATGTCTCAATGTGGGAATCCGTCTGAACTACAATCGCATCATCACGCTCGAGTGGCCGTACAACTCCCCTGAGCTCCAGCAGCTTCTCAAGCGGGCGCTCCGCGAAGGGAATTTGGATGTCTTCCTCACCGCATGCTACGCGAAAGGAACCGTTCAGCAGGGTATCTACGACCAGGCGATGGATAAGTACAGGGACGCGCTTCAGTGCATGTACGGGATCGGGGTCACGGACGACATCCTCCGTTCGCATCTCCGGGAACGGGAGCAAGCGGACTCCTCCGCCGAATCCGAATCGGAACTCTTCCGGCTGCTCCTGCGTACATCTCCGTCGCAGCGGCGGTATGAAGTGGAACGATGGCTGCACGGTAGGGGCATGAACGGCGTGACGCAGTTCTGGGACCGGCACCGCGATCTGTTCGAGGTGCTCCATCAGGAAGCCGATGAAATGGGTACGGGCGACCAGCAGCGTTTCCTTGCTGGGCTGGTCGCAGGGCTCATGGACCGCGAATCCGGACGCGATTTGACCGTCCTCGACGTCAATAGCGGCGGACTGACGCTGGAACGCGAGTTGAGGAGGATGGGCCGCAATACCCAAGGACAGGTGATGAGCATCGATCCATTCGTCTGGATGCTCGAGCGCGGCAGGGCAGACGTTCATCATGACGACCCGACGCGCCATCAGATCCCGTCCTGCCTCAATGCGAGTCCCGTGGATATACATCGTTCCTTCCAGAACGGCCGGTTGGGAACGCAGCCGTATGACATCGGCATCCTCCGAAATCTTGAACAGTGCAACCACATTCAATCCGACGGAGTCGTCCACGAACGCGCGCGCGCGCTCCTCAATTTGGTCAATACGACACGCATCGGCGGCAGGGTGGTCATCCCACTTCCCCGAACCGCATGTACAAATGAGGAATTCGAATTCTTCGTCGGAGAAACATTGCCTCTCTTCGGCTGCCTCGTCGTCGACGGCTGGCAGGGTGCAGTCCGTTCTCAGGACAATGAGGATGATGAGCCGTTCCGAGGATTCTGCGTCGTCGCGGAGAAATACGAAGACGTGAATGAGCAGACCCTTCGTAGCCAACTTCGCTCCCGACATCTCCATTTCAGTCATCACGCCCAGTGGGCGCAGACAGCTGAAGGCGCGAGGGTGGCGAACGCCATACGCCGTCCGCGACTCCCGTATCCGATCCGCCATCAGGAATTCCGGCTGGGGAACCGGATATTCGCCGCAGCCGATGCCAAGTTTGAGATTCGGAACGCCCAAGTCGAACATCTGCACGCACTGGAAAATGCCGTACGAACGATCACAACTCTCGCTTCCACTAAACGAGAATGGAATGCGCTGACTGCCTCAGGGCGTCAATCGCTCAAGAGACAGGGAATACTCTACAGCTCTGACATCTCACGAACCGTGAATCGTCCCACGTTCTCCCTGCAGGCATACCCCGGCCATCTGTTCTTTGCCTACGATCCGCAGTGGACAGGTCTTTGAACATTTTCGAGGCGATCTTCTCCCTGCGAAAACCCAAAGAAACCGTTTGACGCCCCTTTCGCTCCTCCTTACACTCCCCCCGCATTCCGATTCATCCTTCGGGGTGGATCGAAGAATTCGCGACGTTCCAGTCTGCCTTCTGATTCCAGAACAAGCAGGCCAGAAGAACCTCCCGCACCTCTATGCCAACAGGTTTGATTGCCCGCAAGGTCGGCATGTCCAAGGTTTTCCTCGAGAGCGGAGAAGCGATTCCCGTGACGTATTTGCGTGTCCCCGTCAATATCGTCGTCCGCACGAAAACCAAGGAGAAAGACGGCTACGATGCGGTTATTCTGGGCATCGACCCCAAGAACTGGAAGTCCAGAAAAGGGAAGGAGCATGTGCGTTACGCCGTGCAGAAGGAGTGGGCTGTCGAGTCCTTGGATGGGCTCAATCCCGGAGCAGAAGTGACGGTTGCGATCGTGCCGGCCGAGAGTCAGGTGACGATTATGGGAGTCAGCAAAGGCAAGGGATTCCAGGGTGTGGTGAAACGGTACGGGTTCACGCGCGGTCCCATGTCGCACGGAAGCCACCACCACCGCGAGCCGGGTTCGTCGGGCATGCGTGAAGAGCCGGGTCGTATCATTAAAGGAAAGCGTTACCCGGGGCACATGGGTGGGGATCAACTGACCTTGAAGCACCGCCCGGTGATGGCGTGTGATGCGAAAAGTGGCGTTTTGGCCGTCAAAGGCCCCGTTCCGGGACCTTCCGGCGCAGCCGTCTACGTCACCATTGAATCCGCTCCCCAAACGAAATGACGATCGATGTCTATACATCCGCCGGCGTGAAGAAGGGGACAGCAGAGCTGTCATCCGCCCTCTTCGGAGCTCCGATCTCGACCGGGCTCATGCATCAGGCGGTGATGCAGCAGCAGGGCAACCGCCGTGCGTCCATCGCCCATGTGAAGACGCGCAGCGAGATCCGCGGTTCCACGCGCAAGATCTCCCCGCAGAAGGGGACAGGTCGCGCACGCCGCGGTTCGGTCCGCAGCCCGCTCCTTAAAGGAGGCAACAAGGCTTTCGGTCCCCGCAATGTGGCCAACTTCACGCGCTCCATGCCGCACAGCATGCGCCGCGCCGCGCTCATCTCGAGCCTTTCCTACCAGGCGAAGCGCGGGGTGATCGTGGGCCTCGAAAATTATCCCGAAACCGTGAAGACGAAGCAGGCCTTCACCCTCCTCCAGAAGCTTCCCGTTGCGATCGGGCGTCCGATTCTCTTTGTCCTGCCCGAGCGGATGAGCGGGCTCATGCTCTCCGTGCGCAACATTCCGCGTGTGAAGACGCTGCTCGTGAACTACCTGAATCCGGAAGACATTCTGCACGCCGCCCATGTGATTTTCTTCACGGAAGCACTGAAGAAAGCAGAGGAGATCTTCACGATGAAGAAGCAGCGCGTCTCACAGGAGATTCCCGCAAAAGCCCACACAGAGAAGAAGGCCGAAAAGGCCTCTGCGAAGCCAAAAACAGTCAAGAAAGCTCCCGCCAAGAAAGCCAGTAAACCCTCCCAGAAATCCTGATGGACTTCGCCCGTATCATCCTCGGCCCCGTCGTTACGGAGAAGGCAGAGCGCCAGAAAGCCGCCGATCGGCATGCCTACACGCTCTGGGTCGACAAATTCGCAACGAAGATCGATGTGAAGTCCGCGCTGGAGCACTTCTACGATATCAATGTCGCGTCGATCCGCGTGATGCGTACGCGCTCAAAGAGCCGAACCTTCGGGACCGACGCGCAGACGATGATGAAGCGCGCGGCGATGAAGAAAATGATGGTCACACTCAAGCCGAAGAGCAAACCCCTCGATCTCGCTTCCTTCAAGCACGCCTGATCATGCCTCTCAAAATCTGCAAACCAACGACTCCCGGACGACGTCAGATGACGATCGCCGACTTCTCTGGCCTCACGAAGAAACGGCCCGAGAAACGGCTGACCTTCGGCCAGCAGGCGATCAACGGCCGCAACAATATCGGACGCATCACGGTCCGGCACCGCGGCGGGGGGCACAAGCGCCTCTACCGCATGATTGATTTCAAGCGCATCGACAAATCCGGCGTGCCGGGCACCGTCACGTCCATCGAGTACGATCCCAATCGTTCGGCGCGCATCGCGCTCGTACACTACGTCGATGGCGACAAGCGCTACATCCTCGCTCCCGAGGGGCTGGCCATCGGCATGCAGGTGGTCTGCGCCGACCGCACCAAGGTGAAGGTGGGCAACTGCATGCAGCTCCAGCACATTCCGATGGGGTACAAGATCCATAACGTCGAGATGAAGCGCGGTCGCGGCGGCCAGGTGGTCCGCTCGGCCGGGTCCTCCGCAACCCTGATGGGTCTGGACGGCGATTACGTGCTCATCCAGCTGCCCTCGACCGAGGTGCGCAGAGTCCAGAAGGACTGCTTCGCCACGATCGGTACGGTCAGTAACCTCGAACACAACCTGATCAACATCGGCAAGGCGGGACGCAGCCGCTGGCTCGGCCACCGTCCGCAGGTGCTGGGCAAATCCATGAACGCCGTGGATCACCCGCATGGAGGTGGAGAGGGCCATTCCCCGATCGGACTGAGGAGCGGACCCAAGACGCCGTGGGGCAAGCCGGCCCGCGGGGTCAAGACACGCCGCAAGAAGAAGGTCACCAATCAGTGGATTATCCGCCGCCGTATCAAGAAACCGCGCAAGAAGTAATCTCCTTCCCTCATCCCTAGTTCCCTATCCCTACTCCCTAAAATGTCCCGCTCACTCAGCAAAGGCCCCTACATTGATCCGCGTCTCCTGCAGAAGGTGATGAAGATGGTGGGAGCTGGCGACAAGAAGATCATCAAGACGTGGGCGCGTGACTGCGACATTCCGCCGGAGTTCGTGGGCTTCACCTTCGCGGTGCACAATGGCAAAGAGTTCACGCCCGTGTACGTCACGGAGCAGATGGTGGGGCACAAGCTCGGGGAGTTCTCCTGGACGACAAAGTTCAAGGTGCACGGCGGCAAGATGCAAGAAGCCCAGACCGCAGCCGCCGCGGCAGCCGCTGCACCCGCTCCCGTAGCCGCCCCCGGTGGCAAACCCCCCGCTTCCAAATAACCCATGAGAGCCTATCTCCGTTCCGCACGCATCGCGCCCAAGAAAGCCAACGTCATCGCACAGATGGTCCGCGGACTCACGGTGCCTGCGGCGCTCGACTCACTCGAGCACACGCACAAGAAAGGGGCACGCTTGATTCTCGCCCTTCTCAAGTCCGCGGTCGCCAATGCCACGCACAACGACAAGCAGCGCATGGAAGAATTGGCCATCCGTTCCATCGTGGTGAATCAGGCACAGGGCTACCGGCGCGGCGTTTCCATGGCGCGCGGCCGCATGCGCCCGATCCGCAAGTTCCTGAGCCACATCGAGATCGTGCTCGGTGTTGCAGACAGTGATGGAGAGAGGAGTCCGAAGAGTCCGAGGAAGCCGAGGACGCCGAAGAGCGAGAAAACAAGCGAGAAGACTTCACGAAATGCCAAATCTGCGGTACAAAAGAGTCGTTCCCAGAAGAAGACCGACGTCTCCTCGGACTCGTCGGCATCTTCGGCTTCCTCTGTTTCCTCCTAATTATGGGCCAGAAAGTGAACGCCAACGGCTTTCGGATCGGACTCACGCACTCGTGGCCGAGCAAGTGGTATGCCCGCGGCAAGAAATTCCGCGACAGCTTCCTGCAAGATGTGCAGATCCGGCGCGGCATCATGAAGAAGATGAAAGATGCCGGCATTGCCCTGATCGAGATCGATCGCGGCAAGAAGACCTCCGTCGTCATTCACTCGAGCAAGCCCGGCGTGATCATCGGCAAGCAGGGTGCTGCCATCGAGGACATGCGCAAGCAGCTGGAGAAGGAATGGGGAGGATCCTTCGAGGTGAACATCCAGGAGATCCGCAATCCCGATGCCAATGCCGATGTGGTCGCCGAGACCATTCAGGGGCAGATCGAACGACGCATGCCCTACCGCCGCGCCGTGAAGATGGCGCTCGAGAAGGCTATGCAGTCGGGGGCCATCGGGATCAAGGTCACCATTTCGGGGCGCCTGAACGGCGCCGAGATCGCGCGTTCCGAGCTCCATAAGCTGGGTAATATCCCGCTGCAGACGCTCCGCGCGAACGTGGAGTTCGCCACCCGCCATGCCATCACGACCTACGGCACGATCGGCGTGCAGGTGTGGGTGTATCACGGACTCGTCTTCAAGAAAGTGCAGCAGATTCATACCGCTTCCCTCCATACTTCCTGATAACCCATGCTCGAGCCAAAAAAAATCAAGCGGCGCAAGCAACACCGGTACCGCGGAGCATTCGGCCGCAAGGCCACGCGCGGGACGCAGCTCGCATTCGGGACGGTGGGGCTCAAGACGCAGGAAGCAGGGGAGCTGACCGCCCGTCAGATCGAGGCGGCCCGCCGCGCGCTCACACACAGTGTGCAGCGCGGAGGCAAGATCTGGATTCGCATTTTTCCGCACACCCCCGTGTCGCGCAAAGCCGCTGAAGTGCCGATGGGATCCGGCAAGGGATCGCTCGATCGCTACTCCACCATTGTTCGTGCGGGCACCATGATCTTCGAAATGGGTGGCCTCGATGAACAGGCGGCAAAGACCGCTCTCAGACTCGCAGCATACAAGCTTCCGCTGCTCACCAAGATCGTTACCACTTCTCTTCTCTAAGCCATGGCCAAGACTTCCGCCACCGGCGAGCTCCGTGCAATGCAGATGCCCGATCTTGCGCGCGAGATCAAGACTCAGGCGCTCCTCGTCGAGCAGCTGCGCCTTGGTGTCGAGCTCAAGAAAGAGAAGGACACGGCCAAGCTCCGTCGCGAGCGACGCAAGTACGCACAGATGAAGACGGAGTGGACAAGAAAGACCGCTGCTCAATTGCAGGGCTCGGTAAAGCCCAGTACAGTTCCCGCCTCCGCCAAGACGGCGGGCAAGTCCGCCTCCCACACACGCTCATGAGAACCAAGAAAGGCCAAATCACATCGGCGAAGATGACCGGCACCGTCACGGTGACCGTGCATCGCTCGATCTTCCATCCGCTCTACCAGAAGCGATTCACGCGCAGCAAGAAGTTCCTGGCGGACCCCGGTGAGCACAAGGATCTGATCGTGGGCGATACCGTTCTCATCACGGAGTGCCGTCCCCTGAGCAAGAACAAGTGTTTCCGGGTTACGGAGGTGCTGGAGCGTGTTCCGCGCGTCAGCGAGCTCAAGGAAGAGGAGGCGATTGAGAAGAGCATCCACCGCGAGAAGAAGCACACGGTCCACGAGAAAAAATCCTCCTCTGCATCTTCTGCATCTTCTGCATCCTCTGTTTCCTCTGCATCTTCAAAGAAATGATCCAGCAGCAATCCATCCTCGTCGTGGCAGATAATACGGGTGCCAAGTCGGCCATGTGCATCAAGGTGCTCGGATCGAGCAGGCGTCGCTATGCGCACGTCGGTGATGTCATCGTCGTGGCGATCAAAGAGGCTGCTCCGCGCGGCACGGTGCGCAAGAAGGCCGTCGAGCGCGCGGTCATCGTGCGGACGCGTGATTTCATCCGCCGTCCGGATGGGGGAGGGGTGCGTTTCGATGACAATGCCTGCGTGATTATCGCCACTGATGGACAGCCCAAGGGAACCCGCGTCTTCGGACCGGTGGCCCGCGAGCTCAAGATCGGCGGCTACAAGAAGATCCTTTCCCTTGCTCCTGACGTTTTATGAGAATCCATACGGGCGACTTCGTCCTCGTCATCGCCGGCAAAGATAAGGGCAAGACCGGTACGGTCCTGCGCGTTCTCGGCGACGGCCGACTGGTGGTGAGCGATGTCAACATGCGCACACGGCACGTCCGCAAAACCACGCAGGGGCCCGGGCAGAGACTCAAGTACGAGGCCAGCATTTCCGCCAGCAACGTGATGGTGATGGATGCCAAGACCAAGAAGCCCACGCGCATCGGCATCAAGATCGATGAGAAGGGTCACAGAATGCGCATTGCCAAGGTGAGCGGCGAGGTCCTCGTCAAAGGCAAAGTGACTTCCAAGAAGGGTCCCAAAGCGGCACCGTTGAAAAGTAAGGAAGGTGCGGGAGCGAAAGAAGGAAAGGAAGGAGAGGCGCAGAAAGTAGCCGGACCGGATCGTAAGCCATTCTGGAAGCGCTTAAGCTTCGGTGCGGAGGCGGTGCAGGAGGGCGAAGAGCCGAAAGGGCAGGTGACCGATCACAGCGTTCCTGCAGAGACACGCATCCCCGAATCCTTCAGCCACGGACGTGGTTCCTAAAGCACCATGAAGAAGTATGAATCCCTCCATGACCGGCTCCGCGGCCCAGTCGCCGAAGCACTCAAGAAGGACCTCAAGGTCACGAACGTGAACGCACTTCCGCGCATCGAAAAGGTGACGGTGAACGTGGGTATCAATCGCGAAAAGATGGATTCGAAAGAGGCCCACGAATTCGTGGCGCAGTGTCTTGCCAAGATCACCGGCCAGAAGGCCGTGCACACGCGATCGCGCAAAGCGATCTCCAACTTCAAGATCCGCGAGGGATTGGTGGTGGGTGCGGTGGTCACGCTTCACGGGCGCCGCATGGAGGAATTCCTCGACCGGTTCCTGTCGTACGTGCTCCCGCGCATCCGCGACTTCCGCGGCGTGACGACGAAACTGGACGGTCATGGCAACTACGCCATCGGTCTCAAGGACCACACGATCTTCCCCGAGGTGCCGCCTGCCGATGCCGGAAAGATCTTCGGCATGCAGGTGCAAATCACGACGAACGCCAAGGCCGATGAGCCCGCTCGTGCGCTGCTCAAGCACATGGGCGTGCCCTTCCGTGCGGAACGCGTGGCCAAATCCTCCAAATCCTGATTCCCGATTTCCCTACTTCCCGATTTCCCTAGCACATGGCTCGTATCGCCCTCGTCAACAAGCAACGCAAGGCCCTCGATACCTTCATGAAGGCCAAGGCTGCCGGCAAGAAACCCAAGTTCCCCACGCGCGTCTACAACCGCTGTACTCTCTGCGGAAGACGTCACGGGTATTTGCGCTTCTTCAAAATCTGCCGCATTTGCTTCCGCGAGCTGGCCTGTAATGGTGATATTCCCGGCATTACCAAATCCTCCTGGTAACTATGTCTGTCCTCTCTGATCCCATCGGCGATCTTCTCACCCGCATCCGCAATGCGCAGTCCGCGGGGCGCACGCAATGCCGTGCCGACCTGTCCAAGATCAAGCTGCAACTCTGCGAGCTTCTGGTGCGCGAGGGGCTGCTGCAGAGCGTGACGGTGGAAGGCACTGCTCCCAAACAGGAGCTTGTGGTGACATTCCTCAGCGATCATCCCTCTCTCTCCCTCAAGCGTGTGAGCACGCCCGGTCGCCGCGTGTATAGGGCCGTGGACGAGCTGAAGCCCGTCGAGAACGGATTTGGCATCGGAGTCCTGACCACGAGCCAGGGTCTCATCACCGACCGCGAAGCCCGCTTAAAAAAGATCGGCGGCGAACTCCTCTGTACCATCTCCTAATTCCCCAGTTCCCGATTTCCCTACTTCCCTCACTCATGTCCCGAATCGGACGCAAACCAGTGGCTATCCCGAGTGGCGTGACCGTGACGGTCACGGGCTCCTCGGTGTCCGTGAAAGGTTCCAAGGGCGAGCTCAAGTATGTGTTCCTGCCCGAGGTCACGGTGAAGGTGGAGGGCGACAAGGTCGTTGTGGAGCGCAAGGGTGACAGCGACGCAGCCCGGGCGCGCCATGGGCTCACCCGCCAGCTCGTCGAGAACATGGTGCGTGGTGTCAGCGAGGGCTACAAGAAGACGCTGGAGGTGATCGGTGTTGGGTACAAGGTGCAGGTACAGGGCAAGAAGCTGATCCTGAACCTCGGATTCTCACATCCAGTAGAGTTCGCGATTCCGGAAGGCATTGCGATGGTGCAGGACGAGAAGAACAAGAACCTGCTCACGATTCAGGGCATCGACCGGCAGCTCGTCGGTCAGGTGGCCGCCAATATCCGCTCCTTCCGCCTGCCGGAGCCCTACAAGGGCAAGGGCATTCGCTACAGTACCGAGACGGTGCGCCGCAAGCCGGGCAAGGCTGCAGTCGGCAAGGGCACTGCCGGCGCCGCATAATCGATCCTATGAAACACTCCAAGCTCCAGCACCGGCTCCGCAGAAAGAACCGCATCCGTGCCCGCGTCCGCGGCTCGGCTGCGCGTCCGCGGCTCACCGTTTACCGCTCGCTCCAGCAGGTGACCGTGCAGGTGATCGATGATGATGCCGGCAAGACGCTCGTGGCCGCCTCTACGCGCGAAGCGAAGGCCAAGCCCACGGTGGAAGGCGCAAAGAAACTCGGCACGCTGGTCGCGAAGAAAGCGAAGGATGCCAAGATTACGACGATCGTTTTCGACCGCAACGCGTACGCCTATCACGGCATCGTGAAGGCGCTCGCCGATGCCGCACGCGAAGGCGGCTTGAAGTTCTGATTTCCTACCCCCTACCCCTACTCCTCACCCTCAAATGGCCAAATCCTCCCGTCCAGACCGCAAGAAGGGTGATCGCCGTCCGCGCGAGCACACCGAGTTCGATGAGGTGACGCTCTCCGTGGACCGGGTGACGCGCGTGGTGGCCGGCGGACGCCGCATGCGCTTTCGCGCAATCGTGGTGATCGGCAACAAGAAGGGCAAGGTGGGACTGGGCACGGGCAAGGCCGCCGAGGTGCAGGCCGCGGTAAAGAAGGCGACGGTGGATGCCAAGCGCCACATGGTGCGCATCCCGCTCCGCGAAGGCACGATTCCGCATCAGGTGAACGTGAAGTACAAAGCAGCCAAGATCCGCCTGCTCCCGGCCTGCAAGGGCACGGGTCTCATCGCCGGCGGGGCAGTGCGTGTCATTCTGGAGCAGGCAGGCGTGCAGGATGTTCTCTCGAAACGCTTCGGGAGCAGTAACAAGCTCGTGAACGCGCAGGCCGTGATGATTGCGCTCGAGCAGCTCAAGTGGAAGGGCGGAATGCCCGCCGAGGACACGCCCGAGAAGAAGCCGCTCAAAGAGACCGAAGGCGCACGGCAGGATGCCGCGGCACTTGCGGGTGAGCGCCTGGGGGTGACGGAGGTTTCGAAGAAGGACGTGATTCAGTGATTTGCGATTTCACGATTTCAAGATTTGCGATTTTTTTCGTGAGCCAAATCGCAAGTCGCAAATCCATCAATCGCAAATCGTCCAAGGCGTATCATGGTGTCATGGCGAAGACGGCTCTGATCATCATCGCGCCAAAGGATTATCAGGACCGGGAGTACGAGCGCACGCGCGCCGAGCTTGAACGTGGAGGTCTTGCAATCACAGTAGCGGGCGGAGATGGGGGCACGTGCACCGGAAAATTCGGAGGATCCGTGCAGAACGCTCTGCCGCTGAGGCAGGTGAAGGTCGCGGATTTCGATTGCATCGCGTTCATCGGCGGGCCGGGCGCAGAGGCCTACGTGAGCAATCCCGAGGCCCTGAGGATCGCCCATGAAGCTGTAGCAGCCGAGATGCCGCTCGGAGCGATCTGCATTGCTCCGCTCATTCTCGCGAAGGCACGGGTGCTCGAGGGCAGGAAGGCGACGGTCTGGGATGACGGACGGGGCACGCAGGCAGCAATTCTCGGACAGGCAGGTGCCGAGTTTACAGGAGATTCCGTCACGGTGGACGGTCTCATCGTCACGGGAAACGGCCCCGACGCATCAGAGGAGTTCGGACGGACATTGGTGGAGTTGACGAGGTCGTGATGTCGAAACGGTTTCTGCCTCACCCCCCTGGCCCCCTCTCCACCCCTGCCACGATTCCTGCATGGAGAGGGGGAACACGTTCTCTTTTTAAAATGCTCATAAACAGAAAGAGTGCGCCACTCTCCCGTTGGCGTTGGGTGGGTGGGGAGAGGGGTTGGGGGTGAGGCAAATCCCCGGCTCACTCCAGACTCAATGACCCGAATTCCTGCACCCACACGTCGCCGAAGACCCCCACGCCCGTTTCGCGGAAGAGCGGTTGCATGATGGTCTGGCGATGGCTGGCCGAAGCCATCCACTGATCCACTGCGATTGCCGCGGTCTGCTGGCCGCGGGCGATGTTCTCGCCGAGGGCGAACCGCGGATTGCAGTCGCATACGGTGGAGCGTTTCGTCACGAGATAGTGCGGGCTCACCTCACTGCGCTGATTGAGGAGCTCGCTCAGGTCGAACAAGGCATGGCAGGGGCAGAATTCGGGCGGCAGGGTGAGGTACTGCGTTTTGCGGATCCGGTCGATGTAGTTTTGTCCCTCCGGATTGAAGTGGCTGAAGTACCCGCGCTTGTACATGTCTTTGGCGTGCGCCTGCGCCGCCTGTTCCAGCTGTGGATTGCGGATGAGCGGGAGCAGGCCCACTGCCATCCGCTGCTGATTCACGAATCCGATGATCTGCAGTTTCTTCTGCTCGGTGGCATTGGGGGAGGGCAGGAGGGGCGGCGAGAGGATGGAAGAAATCTTGAGCGGGAGCGTCTGCGGAATGCGCGAAGCAGAGGCCTGCGCAGCTGCCGGTGCCAGAGAGGTTGCAGCAGCCTGCTTCTGCAGGGACGCGAAGCAGCGAAACAGCGTGTAGACGGCTCCGGATGCTTCACTGAGCAGTAGAGGGTTCTCCGGTTTCAGCTCAGTGGGTTTCTCGACAGGAAAGAGGCTGCAGCGCTCTGCGATCCCCACGTACGGCGCATAGGAGGCCAGGCGGGGGATATCGGTGTAGTGGTGGACGGCATTGACGGGCAGCGAGAAGAGAATCGCGAGCATGCGCAGGAATTCACCGCGCGAAACGGGAGCATTGGGATCGACGGCCCGGGTCACCGGATTCGAGCCGATCATGCCGTTTTCCACGGCTGCCTGAAGAGCTTTCTCTTCCAGGCTTCCGGCAGGAACGTCCGAGAAGAGGGGCTTCCCGCCGCCGGTGGATGACAGGGGCTTCTGGCTTACCTGGAAGAGAAACAACACTGCTTCTGCGCGTGTGACGACGGGAGCCTGCGCGCCAGCGCCGGTTACGAATGCACAGAGAAGCGCAATCAGGAGAGTCTGTTTGGGCATTGCGTGCTTTGTACCACAAAACGTACAACAGTTCCGATTGCGTGTTGGCAGGAAAAAGAGCGGAAAAGAAGAGGATCCTCTCTTTACCTCCAACCCCTGAACCTCTAGGATTCCACGCGTTCTAGAGATGTCTCAGTGAAAGGCCTGATTCTTCGTGTCCCTCATCCCTCATATTCTCATCCCCAATCCCAAAGGATGTTGCACATGCTCCGCCCCACTCCCGGCTCCACCCAAAAGCGCAAGCGCATTGCGCGCGGCAACAGTGCCGGCGGCGGAACGACGGCCGGCCGCGGCACCAAGGGTCAGCAGTCCCGTGCCGGAAAGGGCCGCAAGTTCGGTTTCGAAGGCGGTCAGGTGCCGCTGATCATCCGCCAGCCCAAGTTGCCGGGGTTCAAGCGGCCGATGCACCGCACGTTCGAAGTGATCAATCTCGAGGTGCTCGAGGCCACTCTTCCTGCCGGCGCCTACAATCCCACTTTGCTCCGGACGCATCGTTTGCGGACCACCAATCGCCCGGTGAAGATTCTGGGACAGGGCGCCGTGACGAAGAAATTCGATTTGACCGTCCATGCCGTTTCCCGTTCCGCCCGGGAGGCGCTCACGAAAGCCGGTGGATCAGTGACCATCGTGCAGTGAGTCTTCCTCAGCGAAGGTCTTTCATTCCATGTTCACATACTTACGACAACTCTGGCACTCCGAGGATCTGCGCCGCCGCATTCTCATGACGCTTGGCCTGCTGCTCATTTATCGCATCGTTGCGCACATTACGATTCCCGGCACCGATCCCCAGGCTCTCCTGCAGTACCTCACCACGCGCTCTTCCTCCGGTCCCATGGGGGTCTTCGTGGCGCTCACCGGCGGATCGATCGATAACTTCTCGGTCGTGCTGCTGGGCCTCTCCCCGTACATCAATGCCTCGATCATTGTGCAACTTTGCACCGTGATCTTCCCCAAGCTGGAGGCGCTCAGCAAAGAGGGGGCGCAGGGCCAGCAAACACTCAATCGTTACATGCGCTGGATCTCGTTCCCGCTCGCATTCCTGCAGAGTTACGGTTTTCTCATCCTCTTAAGCCGCGGGGGGCTCAATCTGGTGGATACCACCTTCCCCTACGTTTTGCTCCCGATGCTCTACGTGACGGCGGGATCGGTCTTCGTGATGTGGCTCGGGGAGCTCATCACCGAGAAGGGGATCGGCAACGGCATTTCGCTCATCATCTTCACGGGAATCGTCTCCAACATTCCCAGCACCATGAGCTCTATTTTGCTCGGAGGGCAGGGGAGGATGGGCATGTTCTTCCTCTTTGCCATTGTTTCGGTGGCCATGCTGATTGCCGTCGTGCTCTTCACCGATGCCCACAAGCTCGTGCCCATCACGTACGCCAATCAAGGCGCGGGTCGCGGGGTCGCCGGAGGGATTCCCGTCCGGCTCAATCAGGCGGGCATGATCCCGATCATCTTCGCCGTTTCCCTCATTACCTTCCCGGCAATTCTCGCTCAGTTCCTCCAATCGGCACCCAAATTCGCATCCGTCGTCAGCTTCATCAATCTCTACCTGAGTCCGCAGAATCCGAGCATCCTCTACCTGCTCGTCTACTTCCTGCTGGTGGTTGCATTCACGTTCTTCTACGTGTCGGTCACGTTCAAGGTGGATGATCTGGCCGAGCAGATTCAGAAGCGCGGCGGGTTCGTCCCGGGCATCCGCCCCGGCCGCCAGACGGCGGAGGTGCTGCAGCGCACTTCGAACCGCTTGAATCTGTGGGGCGGCATCTTCCTCGGTCTCATCGCGGTGATCCCGCTCATCTTCACCAAATTTTCAACGTTGAGTCGTGCGGATCTGATCATCTCCGGTTCCGGACTCATCATCGTGGTGGGTGTCGTGATGGAGCTGATCCGCCAGATCAACGCGCAGCTTTTGGCGCATGATTACGACAAGCTTGTATGAGCGAAGCAGGTGGACCGGCGGCAGACATTCTTGCAGCTGCTGAAACCCAGCAATTGGCTGCACTGGCTCAAATCGAGTCGCGGGGAGCACAGTTGAGAGCGGAGATCGCCAAGGGAAGAGAGGAACTTTGTTTCCTCTGTTCTTCGGCGAAGATTGTTGCAGGTGATAATGGGTGCGATGCCAGTTGCCCTGCTCATCCGAGGCATGTGCGACAAGACGTTGCGGAAGTCGCATGAGGATAGCCTTGCTTCTTTATTCATAATTCTTAATTCTATCCGGGATGGATTTAGTCCTCTTCGGAATTCAGGGCTCCGGTAAAGGCACGCAAGCGAAAAGGCTCTGCGCGGAGTTTGGGTATGAGATGTTCGAAGCCGGCGGGGAGCTTAGAAAAATCGCGGCTTCCGGTTCCGCGCTCGGCCAAACCGTGAAGTCCTTCATCGACGTGGGTAAATTGGTGCCTTTCGAGATCATCATGCAGGTTACGAAAGAGGCGATTCTGGCGCGCCCCAAAACACAGAAGATTCTCTTCGACGGTATTCCCCGCGACGAAGAGCAGATGCGCTCTTTTGATCAGATCATGGCCGAAGTCGGTCGTGACTTTCGGTGCATCGAGATCACGCTCACGGAGGAGGAAGGGGTGCAGCGCATCCTCGGCCGGGCCAAGGTCGAAGGCCGCAAAGACGATGCCGATGAAGCGGTCATCCGCCGCCGCATGCAGACGTTCTTCGAAAAGACAAAGGCCGTCATCGCGCACTACAAGACGGCTGGCAAGCTGATCGAAGTGGACGGACGGGGAACGGTGGAGGAGGTGTACAAGGCGGTGCGGCGGGGATTAGGGGATAGGGTGTAGGGTGTGGGAACGCTACAATGACCCTGGATGCCCCGCTTTCAGATCTTCAACGAGAAGGAAATCGCTTCCCTGCGCAAGGGCGGGAGGATTCTCCACGATTGCCTTCGACATGTTTCCGCGCTCGTGGAGCCGGGGGTGACGACGGGTTTTCTCGATTCCATGGCAGAAGCATTCATACGTGATCACGGGGGTATCCCCGGGTTCAAGGGATATCAGGGCTTTCCGGCAACGCTCTGCACATCCGTGAACGATGTGTGCGTGCATGGCATTCCGGGTGCGCAGGAGCTGAAACCGGGCGACATGATCTCGATTGATTGCGGGGTCGTATTGGACGGTCTTAATACCGATGCGTGCGTCACGGTCCCGGTGGGAGTTATTTCTCCGCTGGCACAGCGACTGATGGATACATCCAGAGATGCGCTGGATCAGGCGATCACAATCGTGAAAGCGGGCATTCATGTGGGTGATATCTCCTCCACCGTCGAGAAGCTGGCGCGCGCGCGGGGGTTCGCTCCGATTCGCGCTCTCACGGGGCACGGACTCGGCACGACGCTTCATCAATATCCCGATATTCCGAACGTCGGCACGGCAAAAACCGGTCCTGTTCTGCCTTCCATGACGCTCATCGCCATCGAGCCCATCATTTCGGCCGGGAGCGATGCCATTGTCGAGGGTGATGACGGATGGGCGATTTACGCAAAGGATCACGCACTGATCGCACACTTCGAACATACGTTGCTCGTACTTCAGGGTGGCAATGAGGTACTGACGGCCGGCTAAAATGTTCTTATATAACATTTTGGATGTTTTTCAATACAAATTTCCATCTTCTCAGGAAAAGGGCAGCCAATTGCTTGCTGGCGCGGAAACGGCTCTGTAGGATGCCTCGGCTTTGGTTCGTGTTTTTTCTTGCGATCTGTGTCTAAACAGGACGTGATCGAACTCATCGGCGTGGTGGAAGAGACTTTCCCAAACGCCATGTTCCGAGTCCGCATTACGAGTGACCAGGCTAAGAATCACGAACTCCTCTGTCACTTGGCCGGGCGTATGCGGGTGAATCGCGTTCGCATCCTCCCCGGCGACCGGGTGAAAGTGGAGATGACGCCCTATGATCTGAAGAAAGGGCGCATCGTCTACCGCTTCTCTGCAGATCGTCCTCCCGTGGGTCCCACGGCAGAACCTACCCCCTGAGTTTCCCTTTTACCTCTCATGAAAGTCCGTGCTTCCGCCAAGCCCATTTGCAAGGATTGCCGCCTCGTCATTCGCAGGAGCGGCAAGGGCAAAATGGTGCGCCGCATCGTCTGCCGCAAGAATCCGAAGCACAAGCAGCGCCAAGGATAATTGATCCCCCTCCCATTCCTCTCCCATGATCCGCGTTTCCGGAGTCGTCCTCCCCGGCCAGAAGCACATCGTGATCGCCCTGACGCACGTCAAGGGGATCGGGCGTCCGCTGGCCGCGAAAATTCTG